>JAIPFO010000006.1 GCA_021736565.1 Phycisphaerae bacterium
ATCAGACCGATTGCTTCCTGTTGCCATGGATATCTCAATTTCCATTCAACAATAGAACGCCGCAGGAGAGTTTTCGTTGGCTAAGTCGTTTTCCCAACGTCAGTTTACCGATTCTCTTGGACAAGATCTTTCAACTGGGCGATGTATTTTCTGTAAACGCCGCGAGGGGTTGTGTCATATTGTTTACACAGACTCGCGGCGTATCCCGTCGCGATCCCCATCTGCCCGCAGGTCAGCATAACGCGGGGCCCGCCCAACCCGATATGCGTACAGCTGAAACAACGCCCCGCCATCATAAGATTGTCGATGTTTTTGGAATAGAGACAGCGAAACGGAATGTAATAACGCGGCACTTTCCGGAATAAGGCCCTTGAAAGAAAATCATACGGGCTGTCTTTCAGTACCATCTGATAATGCACATCGATAGAACGAACCTCCTGGGCGACCGCGTCGTCAAACAGCGTCCCGCTCATCGCGTCACGCTGCTTATAGATGTAATCCCCGATCAGACGTCTCGATTCGCGTTTGCCGTTCAAATATCCCATCCAGTCAAGTTTGCGATTCGCGTTTTTACTCTCCTTTTTGGCATTGTAGAATGATCCATAGATCGCCCGGAACATATGGTCCCGTATCTCTTCGGCATCATCGATCATATGTTTATTGTTGTCGGTATATTCCCAGAACCACTCGCCGCTTAATGCGGATTTTGTTTTGGCGACATCCATCGCCCAGGGTACTTCAGGGAAGGTCGATCTTGATTTCATAGGCGACGAGTACCACAGAAGCGAACTGCCCATCACCCGGTGATCGGCCTTCTCCGGTGACCACAGCTCGCCATGTTGACTCCATGCTTCATCAAATTCATTTTGGCTCTCACGCCCATAACGATATTCTGCCCCCGCCCAATATCCGATCCACCCATCCCCCGTACAATCAATGAAAATCCCCGATCGGATCCGCAACGCCTCCCCCGAAACCGTCGAACAGGCATCCACACTGACGATTTTAGCCCCGTTCATCTGCACATCATACGCACGATACGGCCGAAACATCGTCACTCCCTTCGCCGCCGCCATCGTCTTTTGACGTTTCTGCTCATCGGCGATCGCCTTGGCACTGCCATTGGGATAGTGCTTTGTATCGATCTTTTCAAGGATTTCCTTGCCCGCCCCATAAATACCTTCGGTATGCACGCGGATCTCACGGCTGGCATTCCCACCCAGGGCCATCCGGTCATGGATCAAGGCAACCCTTAACCCCTGTTGCTCCGCCGCCAAAGCCGCCGCGCAGCCGGATATCCCACCGCCAACGATAACGACATCAAACGTTCCGCCATCAACCGGCGTCCCCGGCAACCCCCGAAGCTTATTCCGCCACTGCCGGTTGATATTGGGCTTATCGGCATCAAAATCCAGCGGATGCGATGACTTGTCCGTGTCAAAATAGATCGCGTCGCAACGCCCCTCAAAACCGGTGAGGTCCGCTAATCGGACCTCAACCTGCTTTTTCGAAATAACAACCGTCCCGCCATCCTGCCATGTCCATCCCGTTTTCGTACCAAACGTTTCCCCCAGCGACTCCCCGTCAATGACCACCCTGAACTGCCCCGGCGCCTCCCAGGGCCCCGGCACCCAGTTCTTCGTCCGAACCCACACCCTGTACGTTCCCGACGATGGAAATTCAACCGTCGTGACCGCATCGGCTACCGGCTCACCCAGGCCATGGGCCAGAAGGTAAGGCGACCCCATCATATCCATATACTGCTGGTCAACCACCCAGCCGCCCTTCACCGTAAAGCTCTCCGCCTCAACCAGCACCGACGCTCCAGCCGCCAGAGACACCGCAGCACATATCACTACCGACACGATAATCATTAAACGTCTTGTCATTATACCGATCCTCTCAGGGGAATAAATATTAATAGCGTCATCTAAGGCTTTACAATTTTAAGCCTTAGATGACGCGTGCTCGAACAAGATAGCCTCCGATGGGGATGGCGTTAACGCCTGCGTCAGATCGGGATCTATCGGCTGGTATGACACACCGACTCAGGCGGTCCCAGGTAGGATTCCTTCACCCCGCCGGTATCGATAATGATCTTATCGATCACCAGGCCGGGATCGACCATCCAGATCTTCAGTTTGTGCTGACCTTCTTCCGGCAGGTTGAGTTTTGCTTTAATGGCCAAAAGGTTTTTCATTACGTTTCTTTCGACCCTATGGTCGATGATAACCGGTTCAGCGTCGTCTATCGCAACCGCCGCCCGAAGACGGTAATCGGAATTGATCGGATTGGATGCCGCACAGTTGAAGGTAATCTCTGCCGGCCCCTGGGTGAAGGTGTAAAGGTCATATTCAAGAACCGGGGATTGGGCCAGAATTTTATCAACCTCAACAATACTGTCAATATGTACCGGCAGGACGGTCACTGAGTTCCCGGTCCTTCCCAGGCCCTCTATAATATGCCATGAGGCGATCGCTCTGTCCGTCTTTCTCGCGAAGTTTTCTGCCTCGATCGAAATGTAGCCATTGCTTTCCACAAAGCCTTGAACCGATTTCACCGACGGCGAAATCGGGTTGAAAACGCTCAGGTCGACACTGATCAGAGCGCCTGATGATTTTGTTGCATGCGTGCCTTCTCTGAATTGTTTCCTTTCGTGCTGGGACATATAGTCATAGCCCGGCCAGAAATTCACATCGACCGACGACCATTTAACATAGACCTGCCCGGTAATATCCGCGCCTTTGGGAGCTTTTTTCCAGTCGATGGTCACCCATATCCTTTTTTCGTCAGCGGTTGTGCCGGATGTTTCGCTGAGCTTGATCCAGTCTTCGGAAACTTTCGCCTCCCAGTGAACGACTCCGTTGCCGGTATTGTACAGGTCGATAAACCGCTTGTCGTTATTATACACACTGATGCCGGGCAGTTTTGCCGCGTCGCCGCCTTCGATGGCGAGCTTCATCTCGGGGGCACTGTTGCCGGAATGCCAGCTCACCGGCGGCATGGCGAACTGCTGCCACTGGCCGCCCCACGGCCCCGGGATCGAGGCCATGTGGTTCCATTTATCGCCGACATGGAGGCCAGTATTGTATTTGGCGATCATGGCATGAATGTCATTTTCCGCCTGCTGGGCCTTGGCGGCGTAAACCGCGGCACTGGCGCGTTTCTGCTCACCATAAGCGAAGGATTTCTGGGCATAGATCACCTTCTTATTGAGCAGGGCTGAACCTTTGACGTTATAAAGGACCATCTGGAAGTAAGAGTCCTGCATGGCCTTGGGCAATGAATCATAGATCGCTTCAGCCTTTTTCATAAGCGTGTCATAGGCGTCAACGCGTTTTTGTGCCTCATCATTGTAGTGGTCAATACTGAAGTAGTCGTAGGTGTATTTGTTCGTGCGGCCTACCCAGGTGAGCATCTGTTCGGGACGACGCTGGTAGCCCAGTTCGTAATGTTTGGCCATGACATCAGCGATATCCTGGGCGTATTGTTTGCCGAAATTTTCCGTGGCCCAGTCCTTCATGAATCCTTCCGGATCATTGGTCTGGAACTTCGAGATGTCCCAGGCCATCTTCATGAAATAATCAATATTGATCTCGGCAGGTTTGATGTCGCCTACGTTGACGATCCAGATATCCCTGACGTTAAAGTCGTACGCCTTTTTCATCTCGGTCCATGTCAGGCCCAGCGGATGGGTGCACAGCCAGGGGTATGCCGATGTGGCGCCGTTGATCCATTGAAAATGGTAATAGATACCGGAGCCGCCCGGGCGGTTCTGTTCTTTTTCGTTGGGCAACTGACGAATGTTACCAAAGTTATCGTCCGGCCAGCAGATGATAACATCATCCGGCACCTTGAGGCCCTTATTGTACAGACCGAGTACTTCAGTATAGGGGATCAATACCTGCGGAACCCTGGTGATGTCAGGATTGACCCACTTTTTTAAAATTTCACGCTGGTCGGCAAAGATCTGTTCAAGCACGGGGACTGTAATATCCGAACCGGCATGGTCGTCCTGACCGCGTTTACCCAGTGTCCAGATATTATCATATTTGCCGTTTGCCTTGGCTCGCTTTTCCCAGTATTCGTAAATGCTGTCCCTGTTCTTTACATAATTCCACTCCTGACCGGGATATTCGACATCCCACTCAGCACCGCCCATGTTATTTCTCAGCATCGGCTCGATATGAGATGAGCCCATGACAATCGCGTATTCGTCGGCGACGACCTTGTTCTGTTCGTAGGTGTTGAACGGTATCGTTTTCTGATGCATCGCCGGCCAAAGGTAATTGGCCTTTATTCTCAGCATCATCTCGAATATGATCTTATGCGTTGTCGGGCCTACCCCCATACCTTCATGCGGGGCGACGTTATTCATCGCCCACGGCCGAAGGCTCCACATCTCGTCGTTGATGAATATACCGCGGTATTTCACCGACGGCGATTTCTGTATATGGCGATCTGAGGCGACATAGATCTCCTTAGACTTCTTCACCGCCACATCGGCAAAATAATACCAGGGCGACACACCCATCTCTTTGGAGATATCAAGCAACCCATATGACGCCCCGCGTCTGTCACTACCGGCGATAACCAGGGCCTTCTTGACACCCTTGAAAGGATGATCAACAACCTGCCGGAGATGACTCTCCCACTGGCCTTTAACCTGCGAGACATCGATCTTGCCGCTTTTGATCAGTTCTTTGATGATGCGGCTGTCGTCTATGGTTCCGACGATCACACAAATCGGAGAAGCGGATTTTACATCATTCTTAACGACAGCCTTTTTTCCGCTGACCCGTTCAATGTCCTCCGAAAACAACCTGGCCGTCAGGCGCACCGTATTACGGTCATTCTCATCAACCACCACATCAACCACACGCCCCCCGGCAACAAGCCCAAAATCACCCTTGCCACCCTTGCCGCCATCAACCTGCTGGCAACCGGAAGCACATAAAATAAGTAACACAAATAGATTTAACAATCGTATCTTCATCATGAAAAATTCCTTTTGTCGATTTTTAAGTAAATATTAATACGGAGAGCAACAATAGCCCGGTCCTCCATAATCCTCCCTGCTTGGTTTACTTCTACTCAGTCGTCCAGGCAATCCCCTGACTCACCAGCCTGCGATAACTTTCATCTTCATAAGCGTGTTTGTCATGGCCCAGCTGAATATACCACACCCGTGTTTTAGGATGCGGGATCGTCCAGGCGATCTGAGGGTTGTTATATTCATTATCGGTGCCCAGCAGCAGGTGGTTCCCCTGATGATAAACCCAGTCTTTGTAGGTTTCATCATGGATCGGAAAGTCCTTGACGCCCCGGGTGATGGGGTGGCCGGGGTCCTCCACCCTGATGGCCATATCCACGCCATCCTTCCACTTCGGCCGTGGGTAGTGCGTGCCGTTTCGAGTCTGCTCCGTCAGAACGTAGGTCGCCCCGATGATATTCTCATATTCGATCCAGCCCGGGAATCCGGCAATCGCATGATGCATCACCGTCAGCCCAACGCCTTGATCAAGTAGTGCCTCGAAGTTCTTTCGGCATGGAGCCGAAAGATTCTGACTGTAATTGTACAATACAATAGCGTCATAAGGGAACGCTTCGATCGTTTCAAACAGGGGGCCTGGCTCTTTCCCCATCTCTTTGATCGTACAGTCCATCCCATCGAAGCTATCGAACATGGCGTTAAATGCGACTTTGTCGTAACCGTGCGCCCCGGTGATCACCAGCACCTTCGACGGAGGCGATACCTGGCAGCCAACAGTGAGTGTCAAAAAACATATCACCAATAATCCGTATGCAATTCGATTCATGACTCTTCATTCCTTTCGATCTTTTTGATCAATATTTGTTTTCCACGTCAAAAGCCGTTTTTCGTATCTAAAATACGGTCTTAAGATGCGGGGAACGAGCGTCAAGTCCCCATTAATCGGGATATGACGCTGGCGTCTATCAGGGGGCAGTACTTGTCCAAAGATTCTACAAGAGCCCGGACTCCCTTTCAAGGTTTTTTATTTCATGCCTGGTCCGGGGGGGGGCGATATTAATTTCTGGCAAGAGACTCCTTCTCATTAACACCTGGTTTCAACCAGGTGATAGTGTGACACTATCCGCGATATCTCCCTCCTCTCCGCCGGGCATGGCCCGGCGGAGAGGAGGGAGAGTGTTATTATGAACACCGCCAGACACCTGGATAAATCCAGGAGTTAATAATGATTCCCGCGTCAAAAAGGTTTTACGACTTTAAAATCGTCCTTTAATGTACGGAAAACGGGCTTCAAAAAAATATTATTTTTCTATTTGCTTTTTCCCAATTACAGCGCATACTGTATTATATAAGTAATACACTATACAAAACGAGACCCAATAATGCTCTTAGATATCAATCATCACAATGGAATACCGATCTACCGCCAGATCATGGACCAGGTTCGCCGACAGATCGTCTCGGGACTGCTGGGCGAGAATTCAAAACTACTCTCCGTCCGTGACCTGGCCGCTCAGATAAAGGTCAACCCGATGACCGTCAGCAAGGCCTACGCCTATCTGGAAATGGAAGGACTGCTCCTGCGAAATAGGGGGGTAGGGCTGTTTATCGCCCCTTTAACCGACCAGCAGAAACAGCAAACCCGGGAAGGGATCATCGAAGAATCGGTCAAAACGACCATCGCCACCGCCCGGCAGGCCCATCTTTCAAAAGAGGAACTTATCGCAATAATCGAAAGGCTTTACAATGAAAAACCCTGATAACAATGAATCTACCATTATTTCACTCAACGGCGTAAAAAAAACATTTGGTAAGACCACCGCTCTTGATAATGTGGACCTCACCGTCACCCGTGGCCATATCGTCGGCCTGCTCGGGGCCAATGGCTGTGGAAAAAGTACCCTTATGCGCCACATCATCGGGCTCTACCTGCCCACCGCCGGTTCGTGTACTACCTTCGACTGTGACGCCGGTAAACTTGGTCCCCAACAGCTCGCCCGCATCGGGTACGCTCATCAGGAAGGCCAGCTACTCGAATGGATGACCACCCGTCAGCACATAGATTACGTGGCCGCCTATTACGATAACTGGAACACCGACCTGCAGGAACGCTATATGGAGCGGTTCGACATCGACCTCAAGTCACGGGTCGGCAAACTCTCGCCCGGCCAACGTCAAAAACTCGCCATCCTCCTGGCTATCGGCCATCAGCCAGAACTGCTGATCCTCGACGAACCTGCATCAGGGTTGGACCCACTGGCCCGCAGCGAATTTTTCGACCTGCTCCTGGAATTCGTCCAGGACCCCGCCCGAACGATTATTATCTCATCCCACATCCTCTCCGATATCGAAAAAGTCATCGACCATACCATCATCATGGACAAAGGAAAGATACTCATCGACACACCCTTCGACGAATTACGAGAATCATACTGGCGAGTACGCCTCACCGGCCTGACGCAAGAAACCCAACTGCCCTTCGATAATATCCTGACCGCCCAATACGAACCAGGACAAGCCCTGCTGACCTTACAGACAACAGATCACACCATCCTGAAACAAACCGCCGAGTCCCTGAACTGCCAATATGAAATCACGCCCCTCTCATTAGAAGAAATTTACAAAGCAATCATCAACAACCAAAACAACCATCTTCAGGAAACAGCCTAATGACACCCCTAACAGCCAATCTAAAGATCTTCTACCAGCGTAAGATGATATGGTTCTGGTATCTTATCCTGCTTGCCTATGTCCCACAGGTACTCTTCGATGATACTCCCTCCAAGTCAATGAACATCATGATAATTTCGCTACTGGCAGGAATAATGGTCGCGTCATTATTATGCGATCTCATGAAACGCCCCTTAACATTCTGTCTGCCCGGCCATCGAAAACTGCCTGCAAAACTATTACTGGCCATCGGTCTTATCCTCAACGCGCTTCTGGCACTCATTTTCATCCGAACACCTGATCTATCCCACGGTATGCTCATGCTGGTGGTCGTTACCGCCGCATCGCTAGGCCTCACCTGTTATTTCTTCAGTTCGTTAGGTATCTATTATACCGGCCAGACACCCACATGGGCCGGATGGATATGGCCCGTACTGTTTTTATTCATCTTCTTCGGCGGATACAAATATTGCTATATCGCTATGCTGGCGTTCCCCATACCGGTATTATTCGTCAGCCTGATCGCAAACGTCTTCTGCCTGCGCCTCATCGGCCAACCAAACCATCATCGCCGATTGTGCAATTCAGATTTTACCGGTATCTTCGACAATGCCCTTTCCCCCAGCGGGCAACGCAAGGCCATCGCCAAGGCCCTGGAGAAAAAAACTAGCCACGGCCAAATCCCAAACTGGCTGGAAAAACTTACCATCTCCCAACTGAAAAATACCGCCGATTTTCGTTGGAAAGCCGCCTGGGGCGAATCCTACATAAACTTTGACAAGGCCTATGCTATCGGTCGATGGCAAACCATATTTATTATCCCGCTGCTTCTCCTCTTCTACGGCTATACTCTTGGTGATGTGCAAGTCGGCCCAGAACGCTTAAGAACAGTAACCGATATAGTTTACATTCTACCGATATTATTTGTGCTCTTCTGCCAGATGCCAACACACCCCTCCTTATTGACACCCGCCGGTCGAAAAGAAAAGTTCCGATCATCTCTGATAAATGCAATCGTACTAACATTATTACTGACACTGGTTATGACAATTATGGTCGGTGCGTTTAACCTGATAGCGCCATATATGCCAAATGTTTCCTCGCCACTCAATATGATCGCCGGCGACGCCACGACCGATAAAGTCAGAACATTTACCCCGCCATTGCTATCCCACATTTTCATCCTGCCGGCCCTGGTCCCCATGGGCTTCATCCCAGCCATATTATTCGGCCATAAAAAGTCCATCTTTATTATGGTGGCCCCAGTGATATTTGCCATGACCGTAGTGTTCTTCTTTATGTGGCAATTTATCGAAGGCAATATGATCGTCCCGGTCCTCATCGCCATAACCCTATGGCTGCTCTTCATCGCCATCCTACAACGCCACTGCAAAAAAGGAAACCTTGTCGGCCCGGGCCAATAAAAAATATTATTTATGTAGCGAAATCCGCTATGATGCGTCTATCATATATACACGCAACGGAACAATTATTTAAAACTTTTCAAAAAGGAAAAGAACATGGACACTAAAAAATCATTAACCATTGCTGTTATTGCACTTACACTGTTTTTATTCCCGGTGCTCGCCCACGCCCAGGAAACACCCGATCTCGAAAAAGCCCTCAAGCCGGACACCATCGTCCACTTCCACCTCAGCGGCCAGCTCGTCGAAACGCCCATGGAAGACCCCTTCGGCCTGACCGCCGGGCAGGTCAACTCCCTCAAGGACCTGCTCACCCGCATGGGCCAGGCCAAAACCGATGATAAAGTCGCCGCGGTGATCTTAACCTTCGATAAAATGTCTTGGGGGTCCGCCCAGCCCGAAGAAATTCGCCAGGCCGTTAACGAACTCAAAGCCGCCGGTAAACCTGTTCACATCCACGCCGAGGGCATGACCACCGGTTCCTACGCCCTGCTCTCATCGGCCTCCGAATTAGCGGTAACACCCGAGTCAAGTCTATGGCTGACAGGCTTTTACGGCGAATCACTGTTCGTCAAAGGCCTGCTGGATAAGATCGGTGTGCAGGCCGATTTCATGCACATGGGCGTTTATAAATCCGCTGCCGAGATGTTCACTCACACCGAGCCCAGCCCCGAGGCCAGCGAAAATCTCAACTGGCTGTTCGACGGCATCTATGAATCGCTGGTCGAAATGATTGCCACTTCACGGAAATTACCCCTCGAAGAGACCCGAAAACTCATCGACAACGGCCTCTACATGGCCCAGTCGGCTTCAGAGGCCAAACTGGTTGACGAAGTCATGTATCGCGATGAATTCCTGGAAAAAATAAGATCAAAATACGGCCAGAACATAAAAATAAATAATCGATATGCCAATAAGCAGGGGACGGCATTTAACCCCGCCAATCCCTTCTCAATTTTTTCCATGCTGTTCGCCGGCCAGAAAAGGCCCTCCGGAAAAGATTCAATCGCCCTGGTCTACGTCGAAGGGGCCATCATGTCAGGCCACGGCCAGCCCTCTCTTTTCGGCCAATCCTCAGGGGCCTTCAGTAGCGATATTCGAAAAGCCCTGGAAACAGCCGGCAATGACGACACCGTCAAGGCGGTTATCCTGAGAATCGACTCGCCCGGTGGTTCTGCCGAAGCCTCTGAAGTGATCTACCACGCCGCCATGGCGGTCAAACAGAAAAAACCGTTGATCATCTCAATGGGAAATGTCGCCGCCAGCGGCGGTTATTATGTCGCCTGCGGTGCCGATACCATCTTTGCCGATAAAACCACCATCACCGCATCCATCGGCGTTGTCGGAGGCAAACTGGTCACCACCGGCATGTGGGACAAACTCGGTGTCAACTGGGTCGGATACAAACGCGGGGCCAACGCCGATATTTTCAACTCGGCCCAACCCTTTACCGAGTCACAGCGAACCCTGCTCGAAAAATACATGAACGACGTTTACACCACCTTCAAAGACCACGTCACCGACGGCCGCAAAGATAAACTCAAAAAGCCAATAGCAGAACTCGCCGGCGGACGCGTATTCACCGGCGCCCAGGCACTCGAATATGGCCTGGTCGATCAAATCGGCGGACTGGCCGCCGCCACACGATACGCCGCCAAAAAGGCCGGGATCACCGATTATGACGTGCGGGTTATCCCGCGTACCAAAGATTTCATGACCATGCTGCTTGATGATATGAGCGGCCAGGGCGGCAAACCCAGTGATATCACCGTGGACTCCTCCCTCACCGTTCGTCCGTCAGCCCGCCTGATCCAGACATTTTCGCCCATGTTCCAATCGATCATGCCCGTGCTGGATCAACTCGACCCCAAAAGAACACACGCCCTCTATCAGGCCCTCGACCGCATAGAACTTATCCGCCAGGACGGCATCGCCCTGATGATGCCCGAAGATTTTGTCATTTATTAAAAAGATAGCTTCCACCGAAGGTCGTAGATCAGCCTTTGGAAGGCGGTTTCATAGCCGGTCCAAAAGACTATCTACTGACCACGGAGTGGTCAAATGGGAATATATGGGACCTGGTCCCATTTTGGCTATGGGAATATATGGGACCTGGTCCCATTATGGCTATATGGGTATTATAGGCAATTTAGTTTAACCTACAAAAACAGGCAATAGGGCACGTAAATGGAATTCTACGACAATATCGCCGATAATTACGATGAAATGACCGATGCGAATGGCCGTTCGGAAAAAATCGACGCGTTTATTCAATCCCTCATTTCGCGGTATCACCCTCAATCCGTCCTCGATACCGCCTGTGGCACCGGCGACCATGCCATACGATTCGCACAGGCGGGCCTGCGGGTCACCGCCGCCGATATCACACCGGCTATGGTCGAAAGGGCCCAGTCGAAAAATAAGGCAAGTCTCCAGCTTGATTTCCTCTGTAGCCCCATGCAAAACCTGGCCGGTCAGCTCAACGAAAAATTCGACCTGATCCTCTGTCTCGGTAATTCCATCCCCCATCTCCTAACCGCCCAGGACCTCCAAAAAACGATCAAAGGGTTTGCCAACCTGCTCAATCCCGGCGGCACCGTCCTGATTCACCTGCTCAATTTCCCACGAATTCTGGCCAAAAACGAGCGGATTGTCGCCGTTACCCGTCAAGGCGACCATGAATATATCCGATTTTACGATTTCCTGGACGATTTCATACAGTTTAACCTCCTGACGGTAAAATGGCAGGATCAAACGGCCCACCATAACCTGGTCAGCACCCCATTGTCACCCTATAGCCCCGATGCCATCTGTAAGGGACTCCGACAGAACGGGCTTGAAAAAATCAACCTTTTTGCCAATTATAACTTCAATAAATTTCAACCCGACCACGCCCCGGCAGTCCTGATCGAAGCTCAAAGATAAAAAGCTCCAAAAGGAGTTGAAAAACTCTCGAATATGGGTTACGATATACACTTAAAACAGGGGCTGTAGATCATGCGCACTCACTTTCAGGCACACCTGGAGCCCTGCAACGTTTAATATATACACAAAATCCTCATTTTTTAATGCAGAATCCCAGAATCAGGAGTACTGTAAATGCTTAATTTTAATTCTAACGTTAAAAGTAATTTTGATTCCCGCGTCAAAAGTCGTTTTTCCTCTCTAAAATCGCTCTTTAAGATGCGGAAAAAAGCCTTCAAATCCCGACGCGACGGGAATGACCCCAGCGTCAATTCTAAACGACTCACGGATTATTTCCCGGCTGAAAAAACATCTCTCTCTCTCATTTTCTCAGCGTTGGCCATGCTTCTAATAATCGCAGGGCCTACCATTGCCCAGAACGGGCCCGGGCCAATGGGGCCAATGGGGCCAATGGGGCCAATGGGGGGCATGGGCATGAATCCAGGCGCTGGAAATATTGACCAGAAGGTAAGTACCGCTATCAGTGAGGTTTTTAATGATTTCATTATCCCTTCAAAACCGCTGGACGACGATGCGACCAAAAAAAATAAGGAATTACTCAAAGAAGCGAACAAGGCCTTTAGTGCTTCGAAAGATGAGGCCAAGGCCAATGTTTACATATTACGCGCCCTGCTGACACATGTTCAAAATATTGAAACCTCTGAAAATCTCAGCGATCCCGAGAAGATGGAGGCCGCCAAAGAAAAAAAGAAAAAATATGCACTAAGCTATACCCGCTCTGCGTTAAATAAAGTCAAAAATATCAATCCGCTCCCGGCCACTGTGTACGACAGTGCATTCTACCTGGCATTGCAATATCAGGACTATGAAATGGCCAAAAAAATCCTCGCTGAACGTAATGCCGGACAAAAGGCCCTCGAAGAATTCAACGAAAGCATGAAGACCTGGGGGGGCAATGACGCAGACGGGATGGACCCCAACAACTTAGGGATCGATCTCTCGAAAACCTCCGCTAAAAAGACGGCAACCCAACCGAAAAACAATTATGGGAGTCCTTATGCCGGTAACACCGCCACGAATGTCTTGAACCTGCTGGTCGATTATATGCCCTATGAAAACATTGGCTCCGAGTTTGGCCCGTTACAAATGATCGGGATCAACGGTACCCTGTTCCAGTATAATCCCAGCCAGGGGAAAATTCTCTGTGCCCTCATCTGGTCGCTGCCCCAAAATGGAAAATCAACCGGCCGTACCAGCCAGAATCCCTATGGCGGCATGGGAATGCCCATGCCCATGGGGATGGGAATGGGCATGGGGATGGGCAATCCGGCCACCCAGCCTGCAAAAAACTTCCCACAGCCCAGTAGCAACCTGGATGAAAATATCAATGCGTTCACCCAGCTTTTCAGTCAGTACATGGCCAGTGGAATCGCCGCACCGGGCGGACTGATCGATTTTGTCGGCATCAATTGCAATGGGGCAAATTCCGCCACGCAGGCCAAAATCGCACAGATGATCGCCGAAAAACCCTGCCCCTGGGCACATTGTATGGTCTTTGCCAATGACTATTCAAAATACGTCAAGCAAATACCACAGGCCTCCCCGGTCATGGTCATCGTGGGGGTCGATGGCATCGTTCGCTACGTCGGGCCCGTCGGCGGGGCGTTGCCGCAAATCATCCTCAACGAACAGATGGCTCAGGCCATGCCCAATCGGATCGGAAATGCCATGGCCAGTGGTGGCTTTGACCTGGAGGCCATGATGAAATTGAAAAATTCCGGCCAGGCACCCGCCGCCGGCGGGTTAGGGGCGTTGCTCGGCGCCCTCTTAGGCGGCGGCCAGCCCGATGGTGCCCCTGGAAAAATAACCATTACCATGCCGCCCGATTCGAATGATACCGGGACTGTCACCATAACCCAAACCCCACCAACCCAAACAACGCAAACCCCGCCCGTCAAGACCTCCCCGGCTGTCGAAAAGGTCAGTGATTTCCAGGCCTATAAAATGCTCCAGTCGGCCCATCTCCAGAAAAAGATCAAAACCTTCAAGCGGGCACTGGAAATGTGTGACACCATCCTGGAACGCTGGCCCGACAGCCTCGAAGCCGATGAAGCCAAACTGCTGATCAAGAGCATATGCCGCGTGCGTTCCATTTACTACAATGAGCGCAAACGAGCCGGAAAATATACCGGCATGGATTGATCATCCCGATCAGGCCTCTTGGTTCTCTGCCTTGCTAATCGTCTCGATCTGTTTCTCCGCCTGGTCCAGTATCGCCCGGCAGTGTTTGATCAATTCCATACCCCGGGCGTATTTCGCCAGGCTCTTTTCCAGCGGCACATCGCCCCGTTCAACTTCCGCTACGATGGTTTCCAGGTTCGTTAGGGCCTGCTCAAACGATAATTTCTCTTCGTTCTCTTTGTCCATAGTCGTTAACTGTCCTTTCAATCGCCATTGGCCTTGCGCCGTGGCGTTTCTGTTATTTCACTTTCAATGACAACCTCGCCGGCCATCTCGGTAACCACCACATCCCCACGCTTAACCAAACGGTCCGCGGTAAGGATCTCGCCGGAATCTTTCATACGCGTTATGCTGTAACCGCGTTGAAGCACCGCCCGAGGGTCCAGGTTCTCCAGTCGCTTCGCCAGCGATTCCAGTTCACCCCGAAAATTATTCCTCAGTTGTCGCTCCGCCCGCGATAGTCGCTCCGCCTGCCGATTCAACATCGTCTGGTGATGGCCGATGCTTTCCTGAAGGTTGCACGCCCGGTGCCGGGTGACCAGTTGGGCTAATTCATTGCGACACTGCTGAGCTTTCGCCCTGAAGGTGGCCCGTAACATAAGCTGGCGTTCATTCAATCGCCCGCGGGCATTGGCCAGGGCCGTATGAGGTTCGATCCGGCGGATGATCCCGGTATGACTCTCCAACGCGCGTTCGGCGTTCCGTACCGTCAGATGAATTCCATGGGACAGCATCGCAACCTTTTCATCCAGACGCTGCCGCCGATGATTGATCGCATCCAACGGCCGGGTAAAAAGCCCCCGGCTCGCCAGTCCCCCCAGGCTCGCGGTGGCATGGTCGATCCGTCGTTTGATACTGTGATAAAGCCGCAATTGAGACTGCTGCAAATCCTCAACCAGCTCCATCAAAACCGGCACCGCCAATTCCGCCGCCGCCGTCGGGGTCGCCGCACGAACATCGGCAACCATATCGGCGATCGTGGTGTCCACCTCATGGCCCACCGCACTGATGATCGGAATGGCCGAGGCGAATATCGCACGGGCAACCATCTCCTCATTAAACGCCCACAAGTCTTCCAGGCTCCCGCCGCCCCGGCCGACGATCATCACATCGATCCCGCCCAGTTCATCTCGCCGTCTATTAATGTCCTGTATCGCCGCGACAATTTCAACCTTGGCATTCTCGCCCTGAACCGCCACCGGGTAGAGCAACTGCTGCGCCACAGGGAACCGCCGCGTCAATGTCTGGCTGATGTCCCGAATCGCCGCACCGGTCCCACTGGTGACAATAGCGATCCGCATTGGAAAAGCCGGCAGCCGCTTTTTATGCTCCTGATCAAACAAACCTTCCGCCCGCAACGTCTCGGCCATCTGTCGAAACGCCAACTCCAGGGCTCCCACCCCGGAAGGCTCCAGCTTACTAATATAAAACTGATACTTCCCCTGCGGTTCATAAACGTCCACATGCCCGGTCGCCACAACCCCCATCCCATCGGCCGGCCGGAACTTCAATTTATTGGCACCGCTGCGCCACATCACCGCGGCAATATTCGAATCTTCATCCTTCAACGTCAAATACAAATGGCCGCTGCCATGCAGTTTGCAATTCGAGATCTCACCGGTTAAAACGATCTTGCCGGGCAAATGATCACTCAGAGCAAACTTGATCAACCGGTTCAGCGAACTCACGGTATAAACCGTTTCAACCGCTTTTTGCTTTTGGGGCGGTTTGGGCTTGGCCGGTTTTGCCACGGCGGGCTTCCGACCGGTGGCCTTCCTTACCGCATCCGGTTTTTCAGGAGGCCGATCATCCGGACTGGAATTACCAAAATTAAATTCTATCTGGGCCATATATTCTGTATTCCCATCCCGGTTAAATTTGCCCGTTTCGCCGGCCCCCAGGTCTTTACTCACTTTCAGGTGTGATACTCAGCGTTGATCGTAATATACCCATGGGAAAGATCACAGGTATAGCAAAAATCATCACACGTTCCAATCGCCAGGTCCACGTCAATCTCCCAATACTTCTTTTTCATCTTCCGACTCAGAACCGCCGCGTCAAACGCACAGGGCCCGCCGTTTTCATAGACCGTCGTGCCGGCAATCTTACAGAGCAGCTTTGCAGGGTCAAAGCGTGCCCCACTGTATCCCACCGCGCTGACGATCCGACCCCAGTTGGGGTCCGCCCCGTTAAACGCCGTACGCACCAGGGGACTATCGACGATCGCCCGAATCGCTTTATGCGCCTGAGCCTTCGTGGCCGCCCCGGTCAAACGCACCGTCACCGCGCAGCGAGCCCCTTCCCCATCCGCCGCGATCTGACGGGCCAGGTCATCACACACCTGCCGTAATCCCTCGGCAAACAGCTGATAATTCCGGGAGTCACTCTCGAGCATTCGATTTTTCGCCAGGCCCGATGCCAAAACGATCGCCGAATCGTTGGTGCTGTTATGATTGTCCACCGACACCTTATTGAAAGTGATATCACAGGCCTCACGCATCGCCTGCCGAAGGAGTGGCGCACTAATTGCCACGTCGGTCGTGATATACCCCAGCATCGTCGCCATGTTCGGGGCGATCATCCCGGAACCCTTAGCGATCCCCGCGATTTTTACAACCCTCTTGCCCAGCATAATCTCCCGGTAGGCCAGCTTCGGCGTCAGATCCGTCGTCATGATCGCCCGGGCCAGTTCCTTACCCCGGGCCGCCGAGTGGGCCAAACCATTTATCGCTTGATCAATCCCCGCCTCAACCTTATCCATCGGCAACATTTTGCCAATGATCCCCGTAGAGGTCACCAGGACATCCGATGGCTTTATCCCCAACCGTTCCGCCACCTGCCGGCATATCGCCATGCCGTCGTCATGGCCCTGTTGACCCGTACAGGCGTTGGCATTACCGGCATTGACAAAAACCGCCTGCACCTGCCCGTTGCGTACATGCTTGCGACTGATCGCAATGGTCGGGGATGCGATTTTGTTTTTCGTAAAGACCGCCGCCGCCGTACAGGGGACATCGGCAACGATCAACCCCAGGTCGAATTTCCCGCTCCGCTTGATCCCGGCCTTAACCGCGCCCACCTGAAAACCCAAAGGTGCTGTTAATGTCTTATTCACCATAGTCATATTCCTAATGTAGAGGTATAGTATGCTGTGTCCATAACTAATGAGCGTGAGCAAAGCGAACAACAAAACTCTTAACTCTTGGTTCTTAGTTCTTAACTTATTTTAAAGTAATCCCAGCGTCTCTTCCAGACCGAAAATTATATTCATATTCTGTATCGCCTGGCCCGCCGCCCCTTTGACCAGGTTGTCAATCGCTGAAAAGATTATCACCTTCCCCTTGGCGACCGTCGGGAAAATATCACAGTAATTGGTGTGAGCAACATTTTTGATCGCCGCCGGCTTGTCCAATATCCGGACAAACGGCTCATCGGCATAAAAGCGATTAAACAGCTTGGATAAGTCATCATGCGTAACCTTGCCCATCGGCTGACAATAGATCGTCTCGGCGATCCCACGGTCAATACTCACCACATGCGGCTGGAAGAGTAATTTAATGTTCTTCTCTGTAAAGTCGGTGAGGATCTGTTCGATCTCCGGCATGTGCCGGTGCCCTTCGGTGGCATAGCCAAAAAGATTCTCGTTCATCTCCGGAAAATGAAACGGCAGCGACGCCTTACGCCCAGCCCCTGAAACGCCCGAAATCGCGTTCACGATAATGTCATCATAAGCGATCAGACCTTCCTGAAGTAGGGGGGCTAATGCCAGGGACGCCGCCGTCGGGTAACACCCGGGATTCGCCACCAGGGTCGCCCCGATAATCTTTTCTCGGAATAACTCTGGCAAACCAAATGCCGCACGGGCCAGGTTCTCAGGGTCGGTATGTTCAACCTGGTAGACCTTCAAGTACTTCTCGACGCTGTGTATGCGATAATCCGCACTGAAATCCACCACCTTCACGCCCGCCGCGAGCAACTGCGGCACAAAGTTCATCGAAACTTTATGAGGCAGGCACCCCAACGCCACATCCGCAACCTCCGACAATTTATCCAGGTCCAGCGGTTCAACCGACAGGTTGAGCCGGTCTTTGAACTGCGGAAATATCTCGCCGATCTCCCCATGCGTTTGCGAGGCCGTCAAATAGGTCAGCTCCGCTTGAGGATGCCGTAATAATAGCTTGATCGACTCGGCGGCCGTATAACCGGCCGCCCCAATAATGGCAACTTTGATTGGTTTCATGGCTTTTCTCTAATAGTGAAATTTCTCGCGTTATAATTGTACGACACCCCAATACTGATTTTTCGTCTCGAATTTCAGCATTGACGAGGTGCAAAACCGGCTCCAAAAAATTCCAATGACGCTGCCTGCCGGCTCGGCTAAAAACAGAGATAAAAAAAAGCTCCCGACTCAAAAGAGACAGGAGCTTGGGAAATCGTATAAAACAGATTAAGAGGACTCCCAAATCGAAAGTCGTTTCTAAAATTTAAATCAGCTCTTAATCACCTAAAAAGGCGACAAAAATACACATGGCACGGACGCCATCGATTAACGTTTGCTGAACTGGAAGCTCTTGCGGGCTTTTTTGAAGCCATATTTTTTCCGTTCGACCATTCGCGAGTCACGCGTCATAAAGCCGCCATCCCGCAGTATGCTCTCGGTTCCGGGTTCTGCAGAGATCAATGCACGGGCCAATCCCATTTTAATCGCCCCGGCCTGGCCGGTTGTCCCGCCGCCATTGGCGTTCACAAAGACATCATATTTGTCCAGCGTATTGGTTGCGTTCAGAGCCGATGTGACATCGTTGCGATCTTTAATAAGGGAAAAATAATCGCTCATCTCTTTTTTGTTGATCAGGATCTTGCCACTGCCTGGACGGATCCGTACACGGGCAACCGATGACTTACGACGACCGGTACCCCAGCAATATTGGCCGGGCCCCAGCTGGTCTGCCGTTGGTTGACGCATCCGGCGAGGCGTATTACCTACTTCAACTGGTTTTGCAACCGATGGGGTAGATATGATCGTTGCTGCTACTGGCTGTACAAGTTTAGGGTCGATCAATGGTGACCCTTGCGATTCGTTTTCCGCCACAATAACTGTCCTCTATTTCGAGTTATGACGCCTGCGTCAACGGCTCATTCTTGGTCCTGAATTAATCCCCTTGTGAGGAAAAATGAGCTTCAAAAAAAAGTATGACGCGGGTGTCAGTTATTATAAAATATAAAATGAACCCGGCAAACACTTCGCCAGGCTGTTGCCCCGTTTACGTCGGGGTTAGTTCAAAAGTTCATTTTCAGTCGGCTGCTGCGCGGAATGAGGGTGCTCATTACCGCGATAGACCTTCAGTTTTGTAAGCATCTGACGGCCGATCCGATTCTTCGGCAACATACGCCGAACCGCCTCGGTGATCACCGTTTCAGGTTTCCGCTTCATCATATCAGCATAACTGACATATTTATGGCCACCGGAGTAGTAGGTGTAGTAGTCATAGGTCTTATTGTCTGCCTTCTTGCCGGAAATTTTAATCTTCTCGGCATTCGTGACAATGACAAAATCTCCGGTATCGACATGCTGGGTATAGTCCGGGCGGTGTTTGCCCATCAAAATCATGGCAATCTTAACGGCCAATCGGCCCAGAATACGTTCATCAGCATCGACGATATACCAGGATTTATCAACTTCCCCGGTCCGGGCCAATGTTGTTTTTTGTTGCTTGGCTTGCATAGCTCAAAATCTTCCTTTACCACCCTTGGAAGGCAGTATTACTAAAAGTATCAAATTTTCTACAAATAACGCACCGGACACGGCCCAAATGCGGAATGAAGCATTATACGGGAATATACTACGCTGTCAATGCCTTTTTTTAAACTTTATGCAATTATTTATTCTTTTACAGGTATTCAGGGCTCTGATCTCGGCAAGTGCTTGTTAGTAAAGAATTTACAAAAATCCCGTGCCAAAAGCCTTTTTTCCTCTTTACCACGCTTTAAGATGCGTGAAACAAGCGAAAAAAGACTTAAAACGCCCGCCACGGACTAGGCGATGGGGGGGCAGTGGTTCACCTCAGGCCAAATAAATTGATTAACAATAACGATAAACTGAAATAAACCAGGTAACTCAAAATATCATTCGTTGTCGTGACCAGTGGCCCGGAACTGATCGCAGGGTCAATCCCTAGCCAACGGAAGGTATAGGGCAAGATCAATCCCATTAACGTTGAAACCATGATCGCACACAGCATCGAGAGTCCCACGGCAATACCCAGGATCGGGCCATTTTTCGGATTAAAAGCAATATTTGGAAAGAAATAGAGCCATCCCCCAGCCACCAGGCAGGAAATGATCGCACAGGAAACCGAGACGATCGCCGCCACGCGGATCTCACGCATGAAGACTTGAAAAATATCAAGACCCGCCAGGTCGCCCGTGGCCAAACCGCGAACCACGATCGTGGAGGTCTGCATGCCGCTATTGCCGCCCATCGCCGCAATCGCCGGGATGAACATGACAATGGCACTCCAGTTTGAAACCGAAAAATGATCCCTAAAAAGAGAGTAAAAGGTCAGGGCCGCCACTAATGCCCCCATCATACAGGTGATCAGCCAGGGAAGACGTACCGTGGCGGCTTTAAAAACGCTGGCGGTATCCAGCTCGTCTGGATGCGTCCCTGCCATCAACAGAACATCTTCCTCGGCTTCCTCTTCCATAACATCGACAATGTCATCAACCGTGATCCGCCCCAACAGACGATTGTTCTTGTCGACGACCGGCATTGCGATCAAATCATTTTTGCGAAAGGTATTGGCTATCTCTTCCTGGTCCGCCCAAATGTTCACTGCCGGTATTCCCGTGTCCATAATTTCTGAAATTGCCGTATTACGCGGATAACGCAATAATTTCTGCAGGCTGATGGTCCCTTGGTATATATTCTGATGATCGACCACAAAAACATAATAAAACTCTTCTTCAGGGTCCGATTCACGAAAATTATGAATCGCCTCCCGGACCGTCTGATCAATATTCGCCTTGACCAGCTCGGTCGTCATAATACCGCCGGCGGTATCTTCGGCATAACGCAGCAATTGTTCGATCTGTGCCGACTCTGCCCTGGGGATATTTTCCAGAACCTCTTCGGATTGTGCCTGGCTCAAATCTCCAATGACATCCGCCGCTTCATCCGGGGGCAGTGTCGCGACCATTTCGGTCAGATCTTCATTACTGAGATCCCCCACAACCTTGCTGCGAGTCGCCTCATCAACCTTCTCCAGAACCTCACCGGCGTCTTTGGGGTCCAAAAGGTCAAACAAGATCTGACGGGCGATTTCATCCAGAACTTCAACCACTTCCGCCACATCAGAGGACCGCGATTCACCCAACAACACCCGAAGCTCACCTGAATCGTTCGATTCAATAAGCTCTTCAATGCGGTCGAGTAGCTCTTTTCTTGTCTGTTCAGAATTGGGCATTGAGCCGTCTCCAGGTTGGTTAACATTTTGAACAGGTAAGGATACCTGCTTTTTCACTGTTTTACCAGACTATTATTCTAGAGCCCTGCACCCGAAATCGTTTTGCACCCCTAAAATCATCCTTGATGAGGCAAAAAATAAAATTTTAAAATACGTTTCATGCCGTCTTCTTGGGCACCGGGTCATAACCGCCTTTAGCAAATGGGTGACATCGTAAGAGCCGCCGTAATGTCAAATAGCCACCCTTCAGGGCCCCATGTTCATCCAGGGCCTCCAGGGCATAACGGCTGCACGTCGGGACATAACGGCAACTTTGGGGCAAGTAAGGCGAAATGCCCAATTGGTAAAACCGTATCATACCCTTTAGCCCCCCGATAATAATTCGGGCGGGGTAGGTTTTTTCTTGCGGTCCCATCACGATATCTCCGGATCTTCTGGGCCGCCGACCGATTTGCCCAGGCGGTGAATCAGACGCAAGCATAGTGTATTCAACGACTTACGA
Organism: Phycisphaerae bacterium; assembly: GCA_021736565.1. Classification (GTDB taxonomy): domain Bacteria; phylum Planctomycetota; class Phycisphaerae; order Sedimentisphaerales; family SM23-30; genus JAIPFO01. The sequence continues at coordinate 22,222 of JAIPFO010000006.1, forward strand.
TATGATTCAGTCGCCGGCCGACCACCCTTTCGCGGTAGAAATACCCAGTCATAACCACCCGGCAGAGCGTGCTGACTCCGGCGAAATGCCTCTCGTAACGTACGTTTATACCGATTCCTCGCCACCGCCGAACCATATTTTTTCCCGACCGAGACCCCGATCCGTGACTGCTCCAGCCCATTCCGGACGGCATAAACGATCAAATGCTGATCGGCCGTACTGCAACGCCGGGCGAACACCCTGTCAAATTCCAGCTTCTTCTTCAGGCGTTGACTGCGAACAAAGCGATATTTTTCTTTTTCAGGCTCAGGTATCATTGGGTTCTTCCTCCTGGTCCTTCAACCGGTACTGGCTCCAGAGGTCTTCACACACCGTCGGAGCAATTTTTTCACCCATTCCAAGCCGTTTTCGATAAAAACGCCACTGGCGAACGACCGTCAATAAGGCCAGGCAAACAATGAAACAAATAATCCCCGCAATAGTGGCCGCAATATAAACCTTATAACGCTCACGCTCTAAATCCTTGATGGTCTTACCATCCTGTGCTTTCTCTTTCGCTTGAACCATCGGAATCTCACCGACGGGGGAAATGGCATCCTGGCCCCCAACGCCCACAGGTCCCAGCATTATCCCCACGATGACGATCAAACAAATACGGATCATTTTTTACTCTTTAAATAAGACGCCTACGTCAAAAGTCGGTCTGTATCGTTCAAATCGACCGCTATGTTGCGGAAAACAGGCTTCAAAAAATACTTACGACCCCTACGCCATTTTAGACGCCTACGTCAAATGTCAGGTCTTTATTCCCAGACCCTACGAATATCTTCCTGTGGATTTAACTTGGCAAACGCTTCCAATAATTCCTTAGAGGCATCATTGATCTTATCCGGCAGCACTATTTTTAGCGATAAGTACATATTACCCAATGACATAGAAGACTTTCCAGCCTTGACCCCTTCGCCCTTTAATCGCAATTTCAACCCCTTATGGCCCCCCGGAACCGCAACTGTTCGTTTACCCCCATAAACCGTTGGAACTTCCAGACGGGTTCCCATCGCCGCCTCATATATCGTGATCGGTACGTCCAGATGGATGTCGTTGCCCTCTCGCTTAAAATAGGGGTGCTCCGCCACTTTCACCGTGAAGATCAAATCGCCATTGCCTCCAGTGCCCGGCTGGCCTTTGCCGCGTACCCGTATCTTACTCCCATTATCGACCCCTGGAGGAATCTTTACCCCGATACGCTCCTGGTGACGACTGCCATCTGGCTGACCGGTCGTCATGGTAATTGTCTTTTCGATCCCTTTGATCGCCTCGTCAAAGCTTAATGTGATCTCTTGGACGATGTCTGCGCCCTTCTGGACCCGCGGGGCAGCATGTCCGCTTCGGCCCTGTCTGCTCCCACGTAACTGCTCAAAAATATCGCCAAACCCCCCCATACCCCTTGAACCGCCGCCGCCAAAACCCCCGGCGTTATTAAAAATGTCCGAAAAATCAAAGCCAACGCCACTCGACGACCCGCCATAATGACCGCCACCAACTGGCTCTTGACCCATTTTATCGGCGGCATGCCCGTACTGGTCATACATCTGACGTTTATGTGTATCGCTCAAAGCCTCGTATGCCTCAGAGACTTCCTTGAACTTCGCGTCTGCGTCTGGCTTGTTCTTGGCCACATCCGGATGATACTTCCGCGCCAGCTTACGATAGGCCTTTTTTATCTCATCGGCGGTCGCACGCCGGGTTATACCCAAAATGTCATAATAATCTCGTTTTGTCATGTAACTATTATAGGATGCCATCACCCCGCTTGCAAACTATATATTCTTCTCCAAAAGACTGTGATTAAAATTGGCCCCGTCTCAAAAGGCGAGCCACCCAAACCGGCGATCTCTTTAATGAGGCCCCAACCAAAGCCACTTTCGGCTTTTAAATCACCCTTTTAAAATGCGAAAATCGGCTTCAAAAAAACTTTGGACGAGGGTCTCTTTATTTCAACGGCATGATCAGCTTTACTTTTGTCTTTTTACCCTCGTTAGAATGGATAACCAGTTCACCCCCAAAATGTTCCAATCGTTCCTGAACATTAAACAGGCCAAAGTGGTCCGTTTTGATTCGGGCATTTTTACTCGAAGCGTCAAAGCCCATCCCGTCATCTTCAACCGTCACCTGGATTGCGTCATCCCTGCACCCAATTTTTATTTGAGCATAACTGGCCTTGGCATGCTTGGCGACATTGACCAGAAGTTCACGCGTCGCCCTGAACAGAACCATTCGACAGTCATCGTCCAGGTTGATTTTCGAAATATCGTGATTCCTCTCATTGTAGATGCAGTTTAGCCCGTGTGTCTGTTGGACCTGGTCGGCAAGCCATTTTACCGCCGCCCCGTAGCCCAGTTCGTGCAAAACCGGCGGACTCAGATCGAAGATCAGCGAATGGGTATCTTTTATCGTCTGGGCGATGATTTTGCATAATTCATCCACCGAATCACTCATTTCCTGACTAACGCAGTCCGCTCGCAACATCTCCAGTTTGATCTGGGTAAAGGCCAGGTTCTGGCCAATACTGTCATGCAGGTCCGCCGCCAGTATCTTACGTTCACGATATTCGGTGATCGACAGTTCAGACGCCAGGTTTCTCAGCCGTTTCTGGTAGATCATTAATTTCGATTCCGCTTCTTTACGGTCTGAAATTTCCTTCTTCAAAAGCTCATTGGCCCGAGACAGCTCGGCGGTGCGTTCACGAACCCTGATTTCCAGCTCGTCATGCGCCTTTCGCAATTCAATTTCAGCCTGGGCCAGGCGATGCTTCTGATCAATCCGTTTCATCGCCTGGCCGACCAGGGGGAGAAGCAAGTCTAAAAAGGCAATGTTTTTAACGATATAATCTAATGCGCCATGGGTCATCATCTCCACCGCCAATTCCTCATCGCCATGCCCGGTCATGAGAATAAAGGGCAGAGAGACGCCGGCTTCTGTCAGCGAGCAGATCACCTCCGCCCCGGTCATATCCGCGAGATAATAATCCAGCAAGAGGAGGTCGACGCTGTGTTCCCGGAGCCAGGCGATGGCCTCCCTGCCGCTGTGGAAAGTGATGATATTGAAATGGGCCAGTTCCAGACGCCTTTTCATCAGAAAAGTCAGACTCTCGTCATCATCAACGATAGCTACCGTTTCAGGGGCTCCAATCACTTCCATACCAAATCTCCCTCAAGCGACTCTCACGTTAAACGTCGATTTCCCCATCTTAGATCGCCCTTTGAAATGCGAAAAACAGGGTTTCAAAAAAAACGGATGACCTCAGCGCCAAAGTATGCATAAACCTGAAATCCCACATGACTCCCACCTCAAAAGGCGTTTCCCAATGCTTAGGTCGCCCTTTAAAATGCGGACAAAAAACGCCTCAAAAATACTTATGACGCTGGCGTCTCCATAAGTAAGTATAATGTATTTTTGAAAAAAATCAAGATGCCCGTGTCAAACGTCGATTTTCATATGAAAAAGCTATTTATTTGATACGAAAAACAGGCCTCAAATATACCTATGACCCCGGCGTTGGTGTTGACATCAAAAGACAATTTCTGTATGCTCATGGTGTTATAATAAGAAATAC
>JAIPFO010000007.1 GCA_021736565.1 Phycisphaerae bacterium
ATCACAACGTTTCCACCGCCAATCGGGGTGGGTTATCACCTTACAGGTTCGTTTTTCCTGGGGCGAAAACGCACGCACGGTCAGGTAAAATCCTGGCTTCCAGTCGTTTATGTAGTCATGTGAACGGAGTGCACAGCCGCGGGTGATATGAAAATAGAGCATGGAATCGGGCAGCCCGGCTTCAGCGAGTGCCCGATCAATTCGGTGCTGGACCTGTTCCATATCCACTTTTTCCAGCATATCCATCTGTTGCAGGCTGTTCTTGAGTCGGGCCATATGGCGATCGAGGGCAAATAATCGCCCGTTGCAACATCGAATCGCTTCATATACGCCATCGCCAAAATAACAACTTCGCTCATTCCCGCTTACCATCGCCTCATTAAGAGGCACAATGGTATCGCCCACCATAGCTATTTCCATAATCCATTATCCTGAAACAAGTAACCAGCGTTCGCCGGACCCCATCTGGCAGAGCCCATTTTGGAATATTTTATCAAAACTGCGTATTCTGCTTAAAATTACAAACATCCTTGCCTAACACACAAAACAAGCTCTTTCAATTATACCATATATCACTGCAAACGTCAAAAAAATCAATTATGCGGTGTGATATCGCATGAGATTCTGGTGTTTAGATGTCTGCTTTAACGAAGATTTCCGCTGGGGCGGAATCCAAAATTTTCAGAAGATCTCGGCCGAGTCGGCGGAATCGCGATAATGATGCTGAAAAATGTAAAAATGTGGGCATGGGCCACCCTGCTGGCCCAGAGGTTGAAAAAAAATTTGTTTCTGATTTGCCTCATTGAGTTTTGTATTTTAGATTATAAGTGTACTTAATCACTGCTTCTTTGACATTTAAATATTGAAGACTAAACATTGACGTCCGCGTCATAAAGTATTTTTCATCCTGTTTTTCGCATTTTAGATGGCGATTTCAAGGCTGAAGCCTTTCTTTTGACGTGTGATCAGTATTAAATAGCTTATACTAACAGACGAGGTTTCTTACTTACGTTAAATCGGAGCTGTCAGAGGTGATCGTCCCGTTGCGGGCTTTCTGGTCAAGCCAGATCGTCTTTTTGCAACCGGCGCCAAAACACTATACGTTAGGTTTCATCCCGGGCCCACACCAACCTTTTCATACCTCGATATACATAGCCCTCTTCCTTTGAAGAGGGCATTACCCATTAACATTCCGGCTTCTTTCTGGAGGCCGTAATGATATAGATAAGACAATTTAATATGGCTGGCGGGGCCTGGCGGTTGGCGAACAATTTTGTTGCGTTTCAAGCCAGGCCCAGAAAACTACCGTTATCAGCTTGATAGCGTTAATGATAGATCACTGTTCGATTGGCTCCTTCTGGATGCCAAACGAAAAAGGGCTCTCCGATACTGTTTATTGGAGAGCCCTTTTTTTATTCCTGCGAGATTTCGTAAGGAACTTTCTTGCATTCAAGAAAAACAGTCTTTAATATTGCTGTTCGCGTTATAAGTATCGCCCGAAGTTGATCGTGGCAGTTCATTGGCGTTTTCACCATCAAGATCGCCCTTTGACGCGGGAAGTCTTATTGAGGCACCGATGAAAACTGATGAAAACCCCACGTTATCCGATCTGCATTCAAGCCGCCCGGCCTCTGTGGACTATTCGCATTCAGAAGAACTGGCCCACAGTGTCACCCATGGTATTGGGGCCATTCTGAGCCTTGTGGGTACAGGAGTTCTGGTGTCGCGGGCAACCCTGCAGGGTGATCCGTGGAAAATTTTGAGTGCCAGCATCTATGGTCTTTCACTGGTATCGCTCTATCTTATGTCCACGCTGTACCATTCGTCGCGTTCGGCGCGGGCCAAACATCTATTTAAAATTCTGGACCATACGGCGATCTACCTTCTGATTGCGGGCACCTATACGCCATTGACCCTGGTGAGTCTTCGCGGCGTGTGGGGATGGTCGCTTTTTGGCGTGCTATGGGGTTTATCGGCCGTCGGGATATTTATGAAGATCGTCTGGATCGGGCGTTTCAAAAGGCTCTCATTGGGCATTTACCTGACCATGGGTTGGTTGATCGTTATCGCGATCAAACCGGTCCTCACCGAGGTGCCGCCCGGTGGGCTCCTATGGCTTTTGGCCGGCGGGTGTTCCTACACGTTCGGGGTGGTGTTCTATATTTGGAAATCGTTACCTTATCATCACGCGATATGGCACCTTTTTGTTTTGGGGGGCAGTATCTGCCATTTTTTTGCGGTGCTGTTCTATGTTCTGTAGTCGCGAGGCGGGATGGCGCGGTGAAAGCCCGGCGGGTAAGATGCTAGCCTTGGCGCAGGGGGTCGGATTTGTCTTTGCGTCGATCTCGAAGGTCGAGATAGCTAAAGACGTCGAGTGATTTGTATTTATTGTGTTCCTGGTAGAGTCGGAAGAGTTTATCTTTGTAGGATGCTTCCATCCAGGAGATTTCCTGGCCGACGGCGGCGCCCCATCGAATTTCCGTATTCTGCTGTGTTAGCAGTTTCAAGTGCGGTTTCGACTGATTCAACCGCCCGGCAAAATTGCTGACATTGATGGATTTGAGCTCGTCCCAGAGCCGATCTTCGCGGTCTTTGATACGACCCTCGACATCACAGATCAGCTTAAGTACTTCCAGCCCCGCCCCGAGCGGTTCCGATGCGATGGTACGGCCGGGCATAAGGCCGGGTTCGATAAACCCCTCAAGCTTAACCAGGTGCAAATGGGTATTCATCGCCGGCAAAACGACCCCTTCGGTATCGACGTAATAAAAACGGTCATTTTGCTGCAGCGTCGCCAGCGGCTCGCGAAATGCACAGTCAATAATCACACTGCCATCATAGCACTTTCGCATCTGTCGAACGGTCTTGACCCATGGGTTATCCTTAAGTTTTTTAGACGCTACCGCGATGAGGGTTTCATCCAGCAGGAAATCATCGCATTTGATGCCGCTGGAACGGCAAATTTCATTGATAAAGTCTTCGGTGGCCCAGGCGGGTCGTTCCATACGCACGCCGAGTTTTACCCCCCGCTGACGGGTCATCTCCTTGACATAACCTTCGAGTCGTCCAAACCCCATATTCAAGCCAACGGCCAGGATGGTAAATACGATGACAAAGACGAGCCATTTTCGGGCAAAGTTTCCATGTTCAGAGACGAGAGACTCGGCGATTCGTCGGATGAGGCCGGGCGAATTTTTCTTTTTTGTTTTAGCTTTTTTCTTTCGTGCCATGGCTCTGTTTGACGCCAGCGTCATTCCCTGGGTGGGTGCCGGGGTTTGAAGCTTGTTTTCCGCACATTAAATGGTGATCTTAACGTCGGAAATTAATATTGACGTAGGAATCCTATTTAAAAGTAGTTGGTAAAAAAAGTTACCCGGGGCGGCATTGTCCGATAGTCGCACCCGGCATATCACAGACGTTGCATGCAACGTTTCTATTGTTTATTTCGGTCGATCATAGGCGATTTGTACAATCTTATCGCATATTTCTTCCATGGTCATTCCTGCTCGCTGTGCGGCCTTGGGCACCAGGGAATGCTGGGTAAACCCGGGGAGGGTATTGACTTCGAGTGCAAATGCCCCCGAATCGTTGAGTATGAAGTCTACCCTGGCGAGATCCCTGCATCCCAGGGCATGGAAACAGGCGAGTGCATCGGCTTGCATGGCTTTGACCGTTTCATCTGGAAGGCCCAGGTCAAATGAATATTGTGTATCATTTTTGATATATTTAGCGTCAAAATCATAAAACCCCCCAGCGGCCTTGACTTCGAGTATGGGGAGTACCTCGCCGGCAAGTATCCCGACGGTAAATTCACGTCCCATGACCCATTGTTCGATGAGGCAATCGCCATGGTGGAGAAGGACATCTTCAATGGCTTCGATCAGTTGGAGTTCCTGTTGTCCGATCACCACGCCGATGCTACTTCCCTCGGCATTTGGCTTTACGACACAGGGAACCCCGACAGTTGCGATGGCCTGAATAATTTGTTGCGAATCAATTTCAGTTTCGAGGCCTTTGGCTTTGATCAAGACCCCCTGAGCGGTTGCCACGCTGGCGAGTTCAAAGGCTTTTTTTGCCTGATGTTTGTCCATCGCCAATCGGCTGGCCTTGGAATTACTGCCGACATAGGGTATGTTTCGCTGTTCGAGGATGAGCTGAAGTTGGCCGTCTTCGCCGAACGTGCCATGTACGATGGGGAAAACGACATCAAAATTTTGCGTTTCCAATGCAGAGAGGTTGTCTGGTGCAATATCCGATTCGATTACCTGGTGTCCGGCCGATCTAAGCGCAGCGGCCACGGCCTGACCACTGGCGAGCGATATCTGCCGTTCGGCGCCTGGCCCCCCGGCCAATACAAGAACTCGCAATTGACGGAAATCCGTTTCCGATTTACTCACAAATACTCCCTTATAAGACTCCTTCATCCTATGTCTTTTCAAATGGTCATTCGAGGCTTTATTCAAGACGTCAGCGGACCCCCTGGGGGAGCGTACGATACTCGTTCCAGTTCAATTACAGCCTTACTGCCAGACTTCAATTTCCAGTTCCAGTTCCATGTCAAACCGGTCACGGACGGCCCGTCGAACATGTTCGATGAGGTCTAAGACATCCTGGCTGGTGGCCCCGTCCTGTGCGACGATAAAATTGGCATGCCGTTCGCTAATACTGGCGCCGCCGATCTTCGTGCCTTTGAGGCCTGCTTTGTCAATAAGGGCGCCTGCGGATATAGCCCGCTGGTTTTTAAAGACGCACCCGGCGTTTCGGCTGTTCATGGGTTGCGTATTTTTTTTGAGCATCCAGACTTCTTTGATCATGCGTCCGATCTGCTCGGGGTCGTCGGGAGTCATGTTGAATTCAGCCCCGAGGATAAATTTTGCCATGATATTGGTCATGCGATATCCAAAGAAGATATCCGGTCGGGTTCGCTCGAAGCGGTAGCCGCTGCTGTCCATAAGTTTGACGGACTGGGCCACATTGCCAATATCGCCAAATCGTCCGCCGGCATTTATTTTTACGGCCCCGCCGACGGTGCCGGGTATGCCGGCGACACACTCCAGGCCACTGAGGCCTTTTCGGGCACACTCGCCGAGTAACACGCTGAGGTCGGTTCCTGCCCCGGCCCTGACGGTATTTTCACCGTGGAATTCAATCAGATTGAAACAGGGGTTTGAGAGTCTTAACACGACACCGTCGACGCCTTTATCGGCGACGAGTAGATTGGAACCGCGTCCAAGAATGTAGATCGGTACATTATTCTCATGACATCGTCGGACCACCTCTAAGAGTTCGTCTTCACTGGTAGGCTCGACGAAGTATTTCGCCGGGCCACCGAGTCGGAACCAGGTGTGCTCTGCCATTGAGACATTATGTTTAACAATTTTCTCTAAGTCTGCAAATAAGTCCATCAGCTATTTCCCATACATCGCCAGCCCCCATCGTTACCACCAAGTCGCCCTCTTGCACCTCGCGTACCAGACGATCAATGACATCTGGAAATGCGCCCAGGTATTCGGCCTGGCCGCCGTTGAGGTTAATTTTTTGAGCTAATTGCTCGGCACTCACCTGGCGTCGCGACTTTTCGCTGTCCCGTACAAAATATATATCCGGCAGCAACACCACATCGGCCTGGCCAAAGCTCACCGCGAAATCCTCCAGGAAAAAACGCGTTCGGCTATGCTGATGCGGCTGAAATACACACCACAGCCGTTTCGGCTGGTATGCCGCCTTAATTGTCGCCAGGGTCGCCTGGATCTCTGTGGGGTGATGGCCATAATCGTCCATCACTACCACCCCCGCGACACTCCCTTTATAACTCATTCGGCGGCCAACTCCAAGATATTTTTTTATTCCTTCTAAAATTGGTTCGGCGGTAAGTCCCGCACACCAGGCGGCTGCGGCAACGGCCAGTGCATTGCTGACATTATGTGCCCCGGGCAGTCCTGCTTTTACACGGCCCAATACCTTCCCGTGGCCGCAGAGATCGAAGCAGCCGACCCCTTTTTCATATACCAGATTCTCGGCTCGCCACTGTGATTTTTGTGACTGTCCAAAATATTCGACGGAGCCTTTGAAATCAGCGAGGGCTTTTGTGACGTTTTCATCATCGCCATTAGCGACGACGACGCCATTTGGTACAACCATTCGGGCGAATTCGTTAAATGCCCCGATTATTTCATCGAGATCACGGTAATAGTCCAGGTGATCGGCCTCAATATTCAATATCATTCCCACCTGGGGCCTGAGGTTCAGAAAGGAACGGTCATATTCACACGCCTCGACGACGAGCATCCTCCCCTGTCCGGCGCCGCTGCCTCCCCCCACCTGATAGACATCAGCCCCAATGACATAGCTGGGATCGGCCCCGGCGGTCTTGAGCATGTAAGCCAGCCATCCGCTGGTGGTGCTTTTGCCGTGTGTGCCGGCGACGGCGATGGTATCCATCTGGCCGCTGAGCTCGCCGAGCATTTCGGCGTATTTGAGCACCTTGACATTATTGTTCCTGGCCCATATCCATTGGGGGTTGTCAGCTTTGACGGCGGCAGAGACCACCATACATTCAATGCCCTGGGGCATTTTCGCGGCATCGTGGCCGATACTAACGGGTATGCCACAGCTTCCGAGTCGTTCGACGACCTGGGAACTCTGGGCATCACTGCCGCTGATCAGGTGGCCATGCTCGTGAAGCACCTGGGCCAGGCCGCTCATACCGCAGCCGCCAATTCCAACAAAATGATAATGCAACTCAATCTCCCCATCAAAGCTAAAAAAGTGGGTCGCCCTTCAGAGACCTCATAGACCAGAGACGTATTAAATGCCGTCTCTACGGCTTGCGAATTTCAAGAATTGTAATTTCCGGCCGGGCCATGAACCTCGCACGGGGTGTGCGCCGGCCCCGGGTGCCCAGTCCCCGGTTTACATATAGCATTGTATCGGCAGATTCATATTTTTCCACCTCCAATTTTTTGTCAAATTTTGAGAAGGTGAACATTGCTCCATAAATCGGCAGGGCGGGCTGTCCGCGGTGGGTCATGTTTGGGTTGGATGCCACGGGTTTCGCTGCGCTGACCGGTGGTTATTATTACCTGGCCCCTCCGTGGTCAGGAGATTATCGATTGGACCGGATAGAAAATCGGTTTCGGGGAAAATATCCTATTTTTCGTAAACGCATACATGAAGTTTACGATTTGACATTTTGGCCCTCTCGGGGTAGAATTCTGGCCGTTTTGCAGAAGCTTTTATACGTAAGAGCCGCGACTGCCCATACCTTAGAACCTCACAACCAGGATACAGCATGTTCATTGTCGATTTACCTTATGCCTCGGATTATTTAAATGCGACCCTTGAAAATAATGATTTCAAAGTGCTCGATACGGCCCATGCCCGGGAATTACTTTCGTCGGATTTGAACTATATTCGTGAAAGCGATGCCATTGCGCTGATCCGGGAAGACCCGGGCACCAAATTGTATACCTCTTCTGAAAACTCGATCGGGTGGATAGAGAACCATTTAGCGTTTAGCAAACTCCCGGAGCAGATACGGCTGTTTAAGGACAAGGTGAGGTTTCGGGCGTTATTAAAGCGCCTTTACCCCGACTTTTTTTACCAGGCGGTCCCGCTATCGGCGACAGAATCTCTGGATGTCAGTGGCATTGGCTTTCCTTTTATCATAAAGCCGGCGGTTGGGTTTTTCAGCCTGGGCGTTCATAAAGTGAACGATGCGACAGAATGGCCGTCGGTTCGCTCGGCGATCGGCCAGGAGATCGAGCAGATAAAGAGTCTCTACCCGCCGGAGGTGCTGGACACCTCCACATTTATCATTGAAGCATGTATTGAGGGTGATGAATACGCGGTGGATGTCTATTTCAACCAGGCGGGCAAGCCGGTGATCCTGAACATTCTCAAGCATATTTTTTCTTCGGACTCGGATGTCAGCGACCGGGTGTACCTGACAAGCAAGGAGATCATCCTGGAGAACCTTGGTCAGTTTGATTCATTCCTGAAAACGCTTGGGGCCCTGACGGGGATAAAGAATTTCCCGCTGCACATGGAAGTTCGGATCGACAAAAACGGCCAGCTGAACCCGATTGAGATCAATCCGATGCGATTTGGCGGATGGTGCACCACCGGGGACATTACCGGGTACGCGTTCGGGTTCAATTCGTATGAATACTATTTTGGGGATATTGAGCCCAACTGGGAGGAGCTTCTGCAGGGTAAAGAGGAGTTCATTTACAGCCTGATCGTATTAAACAACTCCACCGGAATCCCCGGAGGCGAGATTGCGGCGTTCGACTATGACCGGCTACTGAGACAGTTTGAAAAGCCGCTGGCGCTGCGAAAAACCAACCATAAGGAGTTCCCTCTTTTTGGGTTTCTGTTCACCCAGACCCGAAAAGAGAATGATAAGGAAATTGACTTTATTCTAAAGTCGAACTTGCACGAATTCGTTCTTTGAGGTCAGCGGGCTAAGTATTTCTGTGCACCCCAAGGAGTCAGGACTCTAATCGGGGTCGGCCGATCGGTCTTATTGTTGACTCGAGGCCGAAGGCCTCCACGGTTTTGATCGTCCATTTATCGTTTCCAAGCGGTCGGCCTCGTTTTATGGATAGCTCGATCTGTTCGACCACACTCTTTTTGATGGCGCCGGGGGCTTCAACCATTCGTCGCCATTGTTTCGGTAATTCGACGGGGCCCTTGCTTAAGGTGATGGGCTTATTGGCGGTATCTGCCCGGGTAGCGAAACTGCTCCAGGGCCATTCGGCGGCTTTTTTGGCACAGCCGGTCCGCACTGGATGGCTTTCGATATATCGCATGAGGGAAAGCATGTACTCGCCGGACTGTACGGGGAAGCTTTTATACCGGCCCCGATAAAGACTGCCCTGGCCAATGGCATCGTGTGATACCTGCCAGCGATGTGAGAAGGTCACCGTGGTCCATTTCATGAACTCGGAAAGATCCTCATCCTTTCTGGGCCACAGCAGCAGATGCCAGTGGTCGGTCATAATGCAATAAGCGCACAACCGCATTTTGAACCGCTCCACGCCCTGGGCGAGGACCTCTTCAAAGAGTTCAAAGTCCTGGCGTCTTTTAAATATTTTGAGTTTACCAACGGCACGGTTCATGACATGATAAACAACATTTCCCTTGGTGATTCGTTTTATTCTAGGCATAATAGCCGATTATAGGGCCTGGGGCATGGAAGTCAACCCCAAAACGAGGGGGTGGTTTAAAGTTTCGCCATTAAAAAAGGCCGCAAGCAGAATCGCTTACGGCCCTGGAAATTGTTTTCTTTCGGAGCGGTTACAATATTTGACGTCTTCGCATCCAACCCATCAGGCCGGGGCCGGGACGACGGGTGTTAGTGGATTCCAGGTGGACAGGTGGGAGATGCCCGGTTGATTTCCACCGTTATTCAGAATTTCTTGAGTCGTCCAGCAACCAGAGGTTGCACCGCCTTCCATCCAATAGAGGGCGAATTCCACTGATCCCCCTTTTACCGTATAGAATTCTATGGGGTCGGTCGTGGCCCATGTGCCGGTCTTCAAGTCAGGATCATATGCCACCGTCAATCCGCCATTTGTCGTAGCAGGATAATCATCCACTTTGGCATAGGAGGAAAAATCGACCTCGCGAGTAATCCCCCTGGCTGAAAACCAGTCTTCGACATCATCTTCAATTTCAGCCATGTATTCAGGTATGTCGTTATTATATGCGAATGTGCCAATAAATTCACCAAAGTCACATGTTGGATTGCCCAAAGCTAATCCCGAAAAAGTTAAAGACATTGCCATCACCACGATACAAATCCATCTTACCTTATTCATTATTCTCTCCTATCCCGGCATTCGCCGGAAGTAAATCAGAAACGGGGGGACAAGTTCCTTCAATACTATAAGTACACGTTCGCGCGTGACGCACGGGTCACAAGTGTTTCTGGAGCCTGCCTTCCGAATCTTAAAGGGCCATTTTAAACGAGAATCACAATTCCATCCTAATTTGTTGTTTAACTACCAGCATTCGCTGGGGCTACCCATCTTCCTATTCCTATTTATAGATTTTTATATATCATTATTATACCCTTTTAATCCCTATTTGTCAACCCAAAAAATATTCACATTCGGAGACGGCAAAATCTCCTGACATGCCCATTTTTAGTCGGAAATTCCTTTTTTTTCGCACATTTAACACCTAGCAACCCAAACCTTACTCCCTAAAGAGCCGGGCATAATGATACGATATGAGTGTGAAACATCAGTCATTCCGTCAGGTTTTGGAGGTTTTTCCGTCTATTTTCCGCATCTTACGGGCTGATTTGAAATAAAAAAAGTGATTTTTGACGTGGGAATCTTTAAATACTCGTAAGCATTCGCGTTTTTTTTCTTTTTTTAGCTTATCGCCCCAGGGGGTCACTCGCTGTGTTCGTCCGGGCTGTATCAAGCAGGAAACCGTCATCGGCGGAAACTATTTCCTGATCGGGTGAACGGCTATAAGGTGTGACAGCCGACGCGTTGTTCGCATCCTTTTAACCGGTCATGCATTTCTGCCGGTCAATTGCAATGCGACTTTTCGTGCGGCGTTATTTTTTTTAATGGCCCTGGCGGCCCGGGTCATTTTTTCCAGGGTGTTGTCGTCGAGGCATTGGGTGAGTGTTTCGGTGAGGTGCTTGGCGGTTTTTTTTGTGTCGCAGGTGTCTGTGACGACCAGGGCGGCTCCGGCCTCGGTGAGGACTTTGGCGTTTTTGTGCTGATGCTGATCTTTGTGGTAGGGGTAGGGCAACAGTATTGATGGCACTCCTACCACGGTGAGTTCTGCGAGGGTAGAGGCGCCTGCCCGACCGATGACGAGGGTTGCTATTGTAAGCACCTGCTCCATATCATGGCAGAAATCTATCGTGGTGACGTTCAGGTTTGCTTTGGCGTAGGTATCGGCCGTTTGCCGGCGGTCGTTGGGGCCGGTGATGTGCAGGATCTGCCAGTCTGACAGGTCGATATTTCCTTCGGTGAGCGATTGGACGACGGCGGTATTGACGTTATGGCCGCCGAGGGAGCCGCCGACGATAACCAGCGTTTTCTTGTTGCTGTGCAGCCCGAGTTTTTCGATGGTTCTGGTTGAGGGAGAGGCCTGGTCATTTCGCGGCAGGAAGCCTGGCCGGATCGGACAGCCGCTGACAACGCATTTGGGTGCATATTTGCCAAAATAATCGACTGTCGGTGCCCATTGGGTAAAAATATGATCGGCAAATTTAGCGCAATATTTATTGGCTTTTCCTGGGACAGCGTCGGGATTCAGCATGCCTACGGTAATTGGGTGTCCAAAAGGGGACAGGGCTCTTTTGAGTCCTAAAGGGGCCCGTGCCCTTTTCCGGGCGGCTACTTTCATTGCGGGGGCGGAGGCGAATCCGCCGAGGCCGAGGACCGCCACTACGTTTCGCTCCTTGATCAACTTTCGGCACAGCTGCGTGCTGGCTTTCCATTTTCGTATGAAGGACCATATTTTCCATGGGCGGTTGGGTAGCGGTACGACCGGCTGAGGTGCTGTTTGGTAACCCCGTTCTGCCAGTATCTTTTGATCAATGGGACGGGTGGTACAGGCGAAAATAATCTCGGCCTCCGGGTCCAGCTCCGTTAAGGCGTCGGCGACTGCCAGACCGGGATATAGATGGCCACCGGAGCCGCCGCCGGCAAATATGTATGTTTTTTTTGGGCTCTTTGACATAGGGAAATCAAAATTAGACGTTGGGGTCAGAAGCGATTTCAGGGGTTAGATGCAACGTTTCAACAGGGTGGGCTATTACTTCGTTTCTGCCCTTTGCCACATTCACCAAGACGCCTGCGGCCACACCGGTAACGACCAGGCCTGTTCCCCCGGCGGAGATAAAGGGCAGGGCAATTCCCTTGGTGGGTGCCAGCCCGGTGACGACTAACAAGTTCATTAACGCCTGACAGCCGATCATTCCAGAGATCGCCACCGCCAGGAGTCGGCCGAGTGGGTCGTCGGACTTGACCACCACCCGCATGCCGAAGTACATCAGCATGATATAGAGCAATATCACCATCGCACAGCCGACAAAGCCAAGCTCTTCGGCGATAATGGCGAAGATAAAATCGGTGGTATCCTCCGGCAGATGGCCGAGTTTGATCCGGCCCATTCCCAGGCCAACGCCCCAGATCCCCCCGGCGCCTACGGCCATAATGGACTGATCTTTCTGATAGTTTTTCTCGGCGAATTCCTGGCCGCCCTCTTTATTTAAGATCGAATCGACAAACGCCTCGACCCGTTCCACCCGATAGGGTTCCATTATCACCAGGAAATAACAGGCCACGCCCCCGATCAGCATAAAGATGAGGAGATGCCACCATCGGACCCCTCCCATAATCAAAACCACAACTCCCATCGCCCCGACCAGAGCGGCGGTGGCAAAGTCTTCCTTGCCGATGAGGCCGACGACCGCGCCCAGGAGAATCGAGGCGGGCAGAAAACCGGTAAAGAAGTTTCGCATCTTTTGGCCCCGATAGGCACACCAGGCGGCCAGAAACATCATGGTGACCCACTTGCCCAGCTCGGAGGGTTGGAACTGCAAGGGCCCGACCACCAGCCATCGGCGGGAATGATTTCTAACGATGCCAAACTTTAAGACCAACACTAACAGTACGATCGAGACGACCATGACCAGTACCACCGGCGAGAGCCAGAAACATCGCTTCCATACCAGAATTTTACGATAGTTTAACCGTCCGACAATGGCCATAACCATCAGTGTAATGGGGACAAAGGCGAGGCGTCGCATGGTGGCGTATTTCCAGAACTGCCTCAGGTCAATTTTCTGGTCCAGTCCGGCCCCGGCAGAAAAGACCATCAAGGCTCCGAGCACCAGCAGGGCCCCAATAATGATCGCCACCCAGTTCCCCTCATCATTGGGTTGGTGCGGAATTTGTTTCAGTTGCTCCATAACTTAGATCCACTACTGAGATTTCGGTCTTATCGCAACTTCAGCGTTGCCAGTGCCATCGCCGCAAAGGCGATCCCCATCAGCCACAATCGAATAACCACCTGGGGCTCACTCCAGCCCTTCAAGTGGAAATGATGATGAATGGGCGCACAGAGAAAGACCCGTTTTCCGCCTGTATATTTGTAATACCACACCTGGATAATCACACTGGCGGTTTCCAAGACAAACACGCCCCCGACGACGACCAACAGGAGCTCATGTCGAGTGACGACCATGACATAGCCGATCAGCCCGCCCATCGGCAAGCTGCCCATATCGCCCATGAAGACCTGAGCGGGATGACAATTGAACCATAAAAATCCGAGACAGGCGCCCATCATCGCAGCGCATACCACCCCCAATTCGCCGGCCCCGGGGATACCGGGTAATCGCAAGTATTCAGCCCAGGTTATTTTTAATCCTTTTTCCAAGGACACAAATAAGCTCTCGCTAGCGAGAAAACAGAGTATCACCAACACCATACTGGCGATGACGATACAGCCGGTCGCGAGTCCATCCATTCCATCGGTGAGGTTGATGGCATTGGAGGAGCCGGTAATCACCAGCACGGAAATCGCCAGAAATCCCCAGAAGCTCAGTGAAATCCCATACTTATAGAAGGGGATCCAAAGCTTGTGCCCATCCTCAATCTCTTTAAAATCCACCTGATAGAGGAAAACGGCCATGAGGACGGCCAGGCCGATCTGAAAGAGCAGTTTTTCCCAGGAATGGAGGCCATCGCGACTTCGGGATTTTATTTTGGCCGTGAGCTTCAGCCAGTCATCGACCCCCCCAAGGGCCCCGAGCCAGATGAGCAAAAAAAGGCCCTTGATCACAAACTGGTTTCGAATATCCGCCCATAGCAGCGCACCGACAAAGATTCCCGCCAGTATAATAACCCCGCCCATTGTGGGGGTATCGGTTTTATGTCGTGTCAATTCGTTTAACGAGGCGTGGTTAAATTCGGGCATATCACCGACTTTTTTCTTTACCAGCCATCGAATCACTCTCGGCCCGAGCCACAGGCTAGTCAATAACGATGTCAATAAGGCCAGAGACGATCGCAACAAGACCTCGTCCATCGCATAAAAATGGAGGGTATTTTGAAAAAATTCCCGATAGTATTCAAAAAGTAAGAGCAGCATACTTTCTCGTAAATCCTTTACTGGGCATACTTTATAGTATTTAACATCCTGTCATATCGCCATTATAGCACCTTGGTACCCTGTTTGCAAAAGATTCGTTCCGGTCGAAGTAATAAAAGCCTGGCAATTTTCAGATCGGCGACGCGGGCGATCGTTGCGGTTCCCCCTGCGCGTTGCCCGGTCTTTAATTATTTTTGAAGTCTATTTTTCGCTTTTTATTAACGGTTGACTTGAACAATGGCCATCGACTTTGGATGTGGGAGTGCTCCTATGCGCAAAAAAACCGCACAGCGATAGACGGTCAATCGTCTAAGGTTGTGCGGTTTTATAAAATAATGCCACAGGGAGCCATGCCCGAAAAACCGGGCATTTTATCATCTCTCTTTCGACAGATCTATAGCTCTTCTTCCGCATGTTAAAGGGCGATCTTAAAATCGCAAAATGCCTTTTGACGCGGGAATCAGAAGTTCCTTGGCGGCCTAGGCGTTCTGTTTTTCTTTGTCCTGCTCGCGCCGTCTGAGGATGATTTCCTCGGCTACTTTTGCAGGTACCCGGCCATAACGGGACATTTCCATCGTAAAGGTGGCCATGCCCTTACTGAGCGAGCGGATGACGGTCGCATAGCCAAACATATTGGCCAGAGGGACTTCAGAGCGGATGACCGCATAGGTTCCCCGCATTTCCGAGCCGAAGACCATGCCACGTCGACTGTTGAGGTCTCCGACGATGGCTCCCTGAAATTCTTCAGGGGTTTCAATATCGACGGCCATAATTGGCTCTTGCAAACAGGGTTTGGCCTTTTTAAAGACCTCGTGGAAAGCATCCCTGGCGGCAGTTCTAAATGCCATCTCACTGGAATCCACATTATGGTAGGTTCCATCGTCCAGGCACATTTTACAGCCGACGATTTCATAACCGGCGACCGGTCCTTTGGCCATTGCCCCTTGAAATCCCTTATTAACCGCGGGGATATATTCAGCGGGAATACGGCCCCCGGTCACATTATCTTCAAATTCATAGGTTTCATCGGCCCCTTCAGGCAGTGGGATCATTCGTCCTACGACATGGGCATACTGGCCGCGGCCACCACTCTGTTTTTTATGTTTATAATTAAATTCCGCTTCAATGGTTGGGGCCTCACGATAACTCACATTCGGAGCTCCAACCGTCACATCGGCACGGTATTCACGCTTCATGCGTTCAATATAGACATCCAGATGCAGCTCGCCCATCCCGGCGATAATTGTTTCGCCGGTCTCGGCGTCGGTGGAGACCCGAAAGGTGGGATCTTCCTTCATAAAGCGGTTGAGTGCCTTGCCCATACGATCCTGGGCGGCATTATCGGCGGGAGAGACCGAGAGGCTGATCACCGGCTCGGCGACAAAGATGCTCTCGAGCGAGCAGTTAACGCCATCGCCACAGATGGTATCCCCACTGGCGCAATCAACCGCCAGGAGTGCCACAATATCGCCAGGCCCGGCCTCCGTGACATCTTCCCGGTCATTGGCGTGCATTCTGACGATACGTCCTATCCGCATCATTCGATTCGTCCGGGCATTGCAATATTGCTGCCCTTTGGCCAGACTTCCCTGATAGACGCGAACATAGCTGAGCTGTCCGAAGGTCTCATCGGTAATTTTAAAGACCATTGCGACCAGCGGAGCATCGGGGTCACAACCGAGTGGTGTTTCAGCGCCTTCGTTGTCATGATCACGGGCAAAGGCGGTGCGATCCAGCGGGCTGGGCAGATACTCACAGACGGCGTTTAATAGCGGCTGAATGCCGGTATTCTTAACCGCGGAGCCCATCATCATTGGAACGATATCCCGATTGACCGTAGCCTCGCGAATGGTCTGGCTGATCATATCTTCAGGGACTTGCTTCTCTTCCAGGAGCAATTCCATCATTTCATCATTAAACATACTTAATGCGTCGAGCATTTCGGTCCGGGCTTCATCGGCGGCTTCTTTGTATTCCTGAGGAATGGCCGAGCGAATCACATCGTCGCCCTTTTCACCTTCAAAAGTGACCGCTTCCATCGTGACCAGGTTCACAATTCCCACAAAATTTTCGCCTGTCCCCAGTGGCAGCTGAATCGGCACAATGTTGAGTGCGAGTTTTTCGACCAGCTCCTTTCGTACCCGCTCGGGATCAGCCCCGATACGGTCCATTTTATTGATAAAGGCAATCCGAGGCACCCGGTATCGATTCATTTGCCGATCGACCGTAATCGATTGGCTTTGTACGCCCCCTACCGAACAGAGCACCATCACGGCACCATCGAGGACTCGCAGCGAGCGTTCGACTTCCACGGTAAAGTCAACGTGGCCGGGCGTATCGATTATATTGATATTGTTTTCTTCCCACTGGACCTGAGTCGCGGCGGAGGTAATGGTAATACCACGCTCTCTTTCGAGCTCCATAAAGTCCATGGTGGCCCCGCCGTCTCCACCGCGAACTTCCTGCATACGATGAATACGACCGGCGTAATAGAGCATCCGCTCGGTCAGAGTGGTTTTGCCCGAATCAATATGGGCCGATATTCCAATGTTACGAATCTTACTAATTCTCTCCATGCTGTCCTCGTTAAGGTTTTTCATATTATTCATCTTGGCGCCATCGCCATAAGTCATTTTTGAGACAATATTTCACATCTCAAGGGTGATTTTCAACAAAAAAATCAACTTTTGACGCGTACGTCTCTATTTTATAGTCACATCCTGGCCTTTATCCGCCAGGAATATTACCTGTTTGATGAGACGATATGACTCGTCCATACTTGTTCCGGCCTGGCCGGTTCCCCGTGGTGGTTCTCGGGAACGTCACGCTCTCCCCCTCTATATTACAAGAATTAACTATAGTATCATGTGATTATAGGCTTGTCAAACCAAATATGTCACTCCCATGAAAAGTTTTTTTATCACCGCATCTCCGGGCCTTGAAGGGTGATTTTGAGGTGAGGGCATAAGAATTCTGAGCGGCGATTTTCGGCAACTAAAATCCCGATATATCGCTCGAAAACTGGCTTTTTCCGGTGGGAGTCGAGATAGCCGCATGGCCGGCGCATAAAAAAACCCGGGATTGAGAAAAACCAATCCCGGGCATAAAAACAAGACACCGATGCACTCAGGCATCGACCTGACTCCAGCGTGGCACCTATTTTGAGGCGGTATTTCCGCCTTTTAAAGGGCGAATCGTGCGCTGCAAAACGACTATTAACGTGGGAGTCGGAATTACTGAGTGCCGCCCCTTTGCCCAGCTCTCCTGAACGTGCGGACAACTTTTTTACCGGTAACCTTCTGGCTGCCTCGGGAACTGGTCCATTCTCCGGTAAGACTGTTTTCTTTAATTTTCCCTTTAAAGCTCATTTCAAACTTTCGTTCACCAAATTCCATGGCAATACTGAAACTCACCTGGTCGCCTTCAAAATTGACCTTTTTAATGTTCATGGCGCCCATCAACCCTGTCATGTCGGGATTAACCAACAGGCGTTGCTTTCGATTACCCCGCTCCGAGACGACTTCGAGGTTCCAAGTCCCGATCAGGGCAGTCCCAATCCGTTCCCCTTCGACGGGAACCTCTCCCCTTTCGGACTTGATGGTTCCGGAAAGCGTATCACCGCGGAGGGTGCCTTCAAACGTAGATTCGAACTGCCGGTCACGGATTTTACTGCTTCTCTTAAAACTCAGTTTACCCCGCTGATATTCCAGATCACTAACCTTATGTTCACCTTGTTCACTTTGCCATTCGGCCGTCAACTTTCCTTCCTTATCCGCCTTGACAACAAGTGTCGAGGTGATTTCCCGCTCGCCCATCTTTAATTTCATTTCCCAACTGCCCACCGCCCGGTGGACTCGTTTGCTGCGTTCCCCGGTCAGTTTATTCTCGCCGCGATCGCTTACCAGGGTTCCTGAGAGTTTCCCTTCCTTGATCGTTCCGGTAAACTTTGTCGTGGTCGTATTCCCGTCACGATTCTTTCTGGTCATATTGAAACGAAGCTCACTGTCTTGAAATTCAAGCTCCGTCAGGTCGTTAACCCCCCAAAAGCTTATCCATTCGCCAGTCATTTTGCCCTTTTCGTCTCGGGAAAATGACAGAATTGACTCCATTTGCCTGTTGTCATAGTCGACCTTCACATCCCAGTCGCCATATACCCCCCGGCCCCGGCGAGAGGACTGAGCCTGGGCCAAGAGATCCGCCGCCATAATTTGGACCGCGAGGAAACAGGTTAGAGCCAAAATCAATTTCTGCTTTTTCATGATACAACACTCCAAAAAAAATTAAACTTAGAACTTAAAACACACCACGTTTCAATTAGAGGGCCCGGGGCCCGTCATCGCATTTCTGTCCGATCTTATCTAAAGAAGCCTATTGACGAATTTCACAGGAGGATTCTACTCCAGGGCCATGCCGACTGCAAGTCTAAAATAGCATGGGTACCGCATGCCATGGTTGTCATTTTACGCCAGGGTCAGCAGAATCCCTGGGGCCTGTTTTTCCGCACATTAAAGGGCGATTTTAAAGTCGAAAAATTACTTTTGACGCGGGAATCACGATGGGTCCGTACCCTGTGTTATTTCCGTTGTCTTAACTTCAAGGCTGTCGTTATACTTTTTGTGCATATAATTTCCGCCTGCCAGTACACTGACCCCCAGCATTAAGACAATAATTCCGGCGACAATCCAGTTTTTGCTGTTTTTACTGGCGTCTTTCCATTCGCCGGTGAGAAAGCCGTTAATATTGCCGACGATGATGGCAAATGACATGAATATGGCATAGCCGACCGCGGCGCCAATAGGGCCAAGCTTGGACGCTCCAACGCCATAGAGCAAAATCGCGCCGTCATGGAGGCAGGCCATGATCAAGGCGATGAGAAGGATTTTGCCCATGCCGGGTTTCGAGAGGGTGGCCCAGGTTTTATTGACTGAAAACTTATAGAGACAATAGCCGCAGGCGGAAACGGAGCCGCCCCAAAGGATCAGGGCCGAGACGACAAATGCTGTCCGCCATTGTGGGTTGCCAAACTGTTTGTGTGAGATGTCCATGATATCCCCTCCAAAGCCGAAGGCGATCCCATAACAGGCACAAAGTATACCGGAAAGAAACGCGACCAGAAGCCCCTTGGTTAACCTGCTGCCGGTTGGCATCGTTTCAGTTTGCGGGTTGCCGGCGGCCTGGCTGGCACTCTTCAAAAGCGCAGCGCGTCCACAGACCACCACCCCGCCCAGACAAACCGCAACCCCGGCAACAATCACCAATCCATGCGGCATCGCCACCTGGTCGGCGTTATGGATAAGAAAGCCGCCGAGCCCGCCGGTAATGATCTGGGCCCCATAATTTATCGCATAAGCCAGCGAGAGGCCAATAAAGGCAAAACTCATCCCCAGCGTCATGGACCCAAGCCCCCAGAGGAAACCGAAGAAGACGGGATAGATCATAACGCCCCACCCGGCGGTTTTACACGTTTCGAACAGGCCCTCTGCGATGAACGGAAAAACCGTTGTCGGCAGGAGTATGGCGACGATGAAAAAAAAGGGGCCCCAGAGTGTTTCCCAGGGGGTCTCCTTTTTGACGAACTTGCTGGGCAGCCCAAATGACCCTCCACAAATAGCACCCAACAACAACAAAGAAAGACCCAATGCCTGTGATCCCATATTTTATCTCCACGAATTGGTAAAGGTTACGCCAGTGTCCTAAGTATTTTGAAGCTCGTTTTCCGCATCTTAAAGGCTGTTTTGCATGATGCAAATCGACTTTTAAGCAGGGCCTGAAAAACAGGAATTTTCAAAAATTCATTTTACATTATACCGATTTACGGCGGTCTTACAACTGTCGATATTTTGCGCCAGCGTCATGCGTCTTTTTCCGCCTATTTTCCACCCCTTCAAGTGTGATCTGTAATACGAAAAACAACTTTTGACGTGAGGGCCGAATTAAGTTAATATGTCTTTTAAGCAGAAGGCACTGAGCGACGTCAACGACTTGAGAACGATTTACAACTGACGAACTATTAAATGCCCGCGTCATGCGTATTTTCAGAAGTGGATTTTTCGTATCTTAAAGGGGAAATTAACAACGAAAGATCACTTTTGGCATGTGGGTCAACCCGAAAGGATTTTTATGCGAATTTTCCAAACCCTTCTCACGATCTTTCTATTCACCGCATTCTGTCCGATGTCCGTTCCGGCGGCAACGGCCAAATCAGTCAGTCAACCAGTGGTCGATGCCGAGGGCCTGGGCTTTGAGGAAATTATTTTCGTCAAACGAAAACCTTATTCCTCAGACCATTACTATACGGACATCAACAACGGGACGAGTGCGGACCGGTTCATCCCGGGCAATGGTATCTTTATATACAATCTGCGGACGCAAAGAGAGCGGTCGGTTATTACGGCGGCACAAATGCCGGGCGGTAAGGGCTTCATTGGCAAGATCAGCTTGTCGTTCGACGCGAAAAAGGTCGTGTTCGATTTTCGTGAAACGGCGGGTTCGGGTTTTCGGATATGGGAGGTGCATGTCGATGGGACAGGACTCCGGCCGATCACCAGCGTCCCGGCCGACGAAGTGGAGAAGGCGAATCGCTGGTATAAGGGATGGCACACTGATGACATTCACCCGGCGTATCTTCCGGATGGAAACATCATATTCTCCTCAACGCGATGCGAGCATACGGTTCTTTGCGGAGGTCCTTCAGCACTTGTCGTGCCGACCCTGCATCGTGTGGAGGCAGACGGCAAAAATATCGAGCAGATCTCCAGGGGGCTCCTCAGTGAATTTTGCCCACTGGTCCTAGACGACGGTCGGGTGATGTATCACCGCTGGGAGTATATCGACAAAGGCGCCCGCGTGGCCAAGACGATCTGGTCGATGAACCCTGACGGTTCGGGCGTTCAGGAGATCTATGGTCTCTCCGATGACACGACAACGGTTTATATGTACCCCCAGCCCCTACCGGGTGGCGGCAATAAATTTGTCTGTGTTGGGACATGTCACTACCCGCAAGGCGGCTGCCTGGGGGCGATCATGCTTGTCGACCCGGACCGGGGTGAGCGACGACGCGGACCGGACCCGGATGAAGCGGGCTATTCAAAATTTGACACCCAATACGCCGTTACGAATTTAACACCCTCGGTGTTTGTCGAGCGTCGCACTGAACCGGGGTGGCATTTTCTCAAGGAAGAGGGCCGTTATGTCCATGACACAAACGGTACCAGCGGGCATCTTTACACCCATCCCTTCCCGGTCAGCCAGGAGCAGTTCCTGGTCTCTTACAAAGTCAAGCCGAGCGATCATTACAAAAACGTCGCGAACGCGTATTCGTTGTACTTGATCGACACGCACGGAAACCACACCCCGATCCTTACCGACCCCTTGCTTTCATGCTGGCATCCGACGCCGCTGGTCGCCCGGACGACCCCGCCGGCGATCAACAGCTACCAGCACCCGGATTATGCGGCCTCCAATGAAGCGGTCTGCATCGTGACAAACATCTACGAGGGGATGAAGCAGGTGGAGCAAGGAGAGATCAAATGGCTTCGGGTGAATGAAGCACTCCCGCGGTACTGGTCGACCGGGAGGCAATGGAGGCCGAATGCAAGCAGTTCCAGTTGGAAAGGGGCGTTATGGCCGCGAGTGCAATGGGGGCTCGTTCCGGTGGAAAAGGATGGTTCAGCGCACTTTAAGGTTCCCGCGGGGCGAAGCCTGTTTTTCCAGGCCCTCGATGCGAACTTTAAGGAAGTTCAGCGAGAAAGGACCTCCGTCAATTATAAAGCCGGTGAAATACGTTCCTGTGTAGGGTGTCATGGCAAAACCAGCAACAGCCCGGGCACCGTCACCCCCATTGGAGGGACTCCCATTGCTGTCAAACGGGCGCCAAGCGAATTTATGGCCCAGCCCTGCGATCTGCGTGAAAACGGGGGGACCGGTACCCCGCAACAGGTCCTCCACTACCCCAGCGACATCCAGCCGATCTTTGATGCCAAATGCATCGACTGCCACGGCAAGGACAAACCCAAGGGCGGGCTGACGCTCACGGGCGATATCACGGCTTTTTATAGTACATCCTACGAGCAGCTCAGTCAAAGAGAGCTGGCAGGGCCCCTCATCTCGGAATTTACTTCTTATCGAAAAGGCGACCAGGGGAATTACAACGGTGCCGAACTGCCGGCGAAAAGCCTGGGCAGTCAGAAGAGCACACTGGTCCATATGCTCACCAACCCCCAAGACCCGAAAAACGTCAAAGATGACCATTCCAAACTACTGACGAAAAACGAACTGATGCGTGTCATTCGCTGGGTTGACACCAATTATCAGTTCTACGGGTCATACTACGGTCGCCAGCATCAGGCGTGGCAAAATGCCGACCCGAAAAACCCGCTCTACAATGTTGCGGATTTCCGACGGAAGCCGACCTTCCAGGAAGCGATCAGTTTCAGTGCGCCAGAATGGCACCGATAGGAAAACGGCAGGCGTTCAGGCTTTTTTTCATTTTTCGCCCCTCCTCCCGCTTTCGGGCTCTGGCCGGCAAGCGGGTCGCGGTGTGGGGGCGATTTTTTTGTCCGGGTTATACATTTCGTAACTCATTTTATTTCAAGAGGTTAAGCGGAGCCTTTGGCGGCAGAATCATTCAACGTGGCCCTTCGAAAGCCCCAATCCAATAAAAAGCTGGAAAACAATGGCCGTCGTCTGTAAAATCAATGAATAAGACGCCCGCGTGCCCATGTATTTTTGAAGCCCGTTTTGGCATCTCCCCAAAGTCGAGTTTCCGGATGGGGAGCGTCTTTTGACGTGGCACTCAAACAAGCAATGTTTTTTATGAAATCTTTATTTTAAACAGGAGTCTATTATGAAACAGTTACTTTTATCGTTTTTTATTGTGTTTTTTATTACAGCGGGTCCCTCCCTGGGTCAGGACAGCAGTAAAAAGGATGTGGATTCGAAGGATGTCGGCGTTGTGAAGTCGAATTCTCGCGGTTTGCATGGTTATATTGGCTATAGTTCCTCGAAGCCCCCCAAGGACCAGCACTATAATAAAGGGATGGGCTTTTATTCAGCGGTATGGCCGTTGATCGACCAGCCGATCGCCCATTTCCAGATCGGCCTGGCAGGTGCGTGGGTCTCGCCGGACAATTCGGACAATAAAGATAAGCCGCTGGCCCCCATTGGTACGCTGGCCCGCGACAACTGGCCCGAACGCGGCCCGACATGGGGTAGTGTGTTTCAAACGGTTGAGGGCGGCCTGGGTTATTGGGCGCGGAACCATTTTCGCTACGGCCCGCCGAAGTTCAGTATGAACGCCACGCCGCAATGTTATGACTATGAGGTTGGCTCGCCGGGCTGGTCCTTTTTCTATACCAATGAAGCCTTGCCGGACAACCGTCTGGGGATTGCCCAGTTGAGTAATCGGGTGCTGATCCCGCCGGATGCGATTCCCTTTGAGGGCAATCCAAACGGCAAATTCTTAGGCTATACTTACATGGCACTGCCTTTTACCGACCCGACCACCACCGGCGGCTATCCCACCGGGGACCAGAGCTGGACCTGTTTTTTGAGTACCGCCAATTTCAAAGGCCCGATTGCCTATTACATCCCGGAGACGTGGAGTAAAATTGGTAAAATTTTCAATTACCCGTTCATTTATGGCCGGGGTCTGGATGCCAGACCGGGTCAAATGGGCGGCGGCGCTATGGAAATCAATACCGTTCCCTGTTTTGAGTCGAAAGATAAAAACGGGACCGTTTATACGAAGATCCCCAAGCTTCAGTTTCCCGTGGATGCCGAGGGCAATGCGATACTGGTACAGGATGTGGTCTATTATTCCGATGATGCCCTTTACAATGATTTTAAGGCGTGGCGGAATGGCGGTAAGGCCTGTTCCGGGCGTTTTGATGCCAAAGGGTCCTGGAAAGCGACCCTGACAACGCGAATGCCCGGTTTTGACCAGGGCGGCAAAAAGATCACGGGCGTGGAGAAGGTTTTCAATACCAAAGTTTATCAAGATTATTCGTGGGGCTTGAGTTGGTTAGAGAATGACATCAACGGCCAAGGGCTCTTCCCGCAGTATTTCAAGCATGTCGGCGATGAGCGCGTCGCAGTTTCGGCGACGGATGTGCCAGCGGAAACGAATTTACTGGCGAAGCAGTTCAGGCTGGCCAAAGCCGGCGTTCCTTTTACATCGCCGAAAAAAGGGGCATGGACCAACCCCGGTGCAGCGACCGGTCCAATCCAGGTCAAGTTAATCGACGGTTCGCTGGTCACCTACTCCTGGTATCGTTTTATTGACCAGCCATCATTCCAGCAGTACAAATGGAGCAAGGAAAAACGGGAGTCGCTCCAGAAGTTCATCGAAAAAATTCATGCCAACTGGCCCATGGACCGCGATTACATGGCTCCTCCGTCCCATGGTGAATTGGTCTCCCTGGACCCGGCTGTCTTTGTGACGCCGCCGAAAGGGATGGAACTTGGCTATGTACCGATCGTTACCCGCCAGGAAGCCGCGCCGAAATAAGACGATCTGTTTAATATTATAACGGATAGAAGACTCATAAAAACGACAGGAGTTTAGCATGTTAAACAATCGACGATCGCCCCTTTTTTTTTATTTTTTATTGATCGCGATGATCAGTGGCAACGCCTATGCCCGGGGTCATCAATCGGTGCTGGGCTGGCATTTTGACCAGGTGCAGGATGGCAAGGTGATCGAATTTGTCAGTGGCGAGAAGAACTCGTTAAGCGGCCATTCCCGATTGGTTGATGGTGTTAAAGGGCAGGCGATCGTGATGGACGGCTACACCACCTGCGTCACGGTTGCGGCCAAGCAGGGTTGTGCATTGCAAGGTGCCTTTACCCTTGAGGCCTGGACGGCGATGGGCGCTTATCCGTGGAACTGGGCGCCGCTCTTGGCCCAGGAAAATACTCGCAGCAAGAATTCGAATCAGGACAAGATTTGCTGGCCTGACGATATCCTTGTTGATTCCGACAAGCAGGGTTTCTTTTTTGGTGTGAGTCCGCAGGGGCACCTGGGGTTGCATATCGGGAGCGGAGATCAATGGCAGGTGTACCGGACCGAGAAAAAGCTGGCCCTGAGAAAATGGACGCATGTTGCGGTTTCATTTAACAAAGAGGCCGTGGTTTTTTACATGGACGGTCGCAAGGTCACTGAAATCAAACCGGAGATCACTTTTTCCCAGGCACGATCGGAAGATTTACGAATCGGTATGCCTCACCAGAAAATTGAGCCGTCTGATCCGGTTCGGGCGTTTGCAACGCTTCCGACCTGGTATTCCCTGGACGGTTTGATTGATGAGGTCCAGGTCTATGCCAGCGTTCTGGACGAAAAGACAATTTCAAGCCGCTATACTGCGACTCAACCTGCGACGGCACCGTCGCTTCCCCCGCGTG
>JAIPFO010000008.1 GCA_021736565.1 Phycisphaerae bacterium
CATCGCCTACCCCGTCAGCGGACATTTCCGGCTTGAGGTCGTAGGTGCGTACCTTGGGTGAAGGAATGATCTGGCGGTCTTCTCCTTTGAAGGCCGGTTCGGTGTAATCGTTGAAGAAAAAGGTGACATGGGCATATTTTTCTGTCTCGGCACATCGGAATTGTGACAAGCCATGGTGCGCCAGGTAATCGGCAAGAATATTTTTCATTTTCGCGGGTTTGGGGAATGCCACGGCTGCCCGAATCGTCGCGTCATATTCGGTCAGGCACACATAGAATAAATCCGGTTTCTCGCCCCGGTCAAATCCTTTGAAATCGTCATCGACAAACGCCCGGGTGATCTCACGCGGTCGGTCTCCCCTGAAATTCATGAAAAGGACAGCGTCTCCATCTTCGATGAGCCCCAGCGGTTGAGAATCATTTCCAACGATTAACGTCGGTTCGATAAATTCATCGGTAATATCCTTGTCATAACTGGCCTGCATCGCTTGGGTGGCCGAGGTGCTTTTGTCGCCTTTTCCAAATCGCATGGCCTGAAATGCCCTTTCGACCCGGTCCCATCGCTGGTCACGGTCCATGCCCCAGAACCGTCCCATGACAGAGGCTATTTGTCCGGTGCCGATCTCCGTCATCTTCGCCTGGACATTGCTGATGAATTCCTTGCCACTCATCGGTGGTGTGTCCCGGCCGTCTGTTAACGCATGATAAAATACGCGGTCGAATTTCTTGTCTCTGGCAAGTTCAAGGACGGCATATAAATGCCCCAGCAATGAATGAACACCGGCATCACTGCACAGCCCGATCAGGTGTAATTTTCCATTGGTTTTCTGGCAGTGTTCAATGACCGCGTTGAGTGTCTCGTTTTTGAAGAAACTTCCATCGCGAATGGCCACGGTTAATCGCATGGATTCCTGGTAAACAATGCGCCCGGCCCCCATGTTCTGGTGGCCGACTTCGCTATTGCCCATCGTGCCGGCTGGCAGGCCCACATCTTCACCGCTGGTGCCTATCAAGCAATGGGGATATTGTTCTTCAAGGCGGTCGTTATTGGGGGTATTGGCCAAGCGGGTTGCATCGTATTTATGAAGTGCCGGATGGGGATTATTTCCCCAACCATCACGAATGATCAAGGCAAAAGGTCGCACACGGGATGGGGTTCGGGGAGCGTTGGTCTGTTTTTTGGCAGTCATTATGTTAAAATCCTTACAATGGGTATAAAATGCAAAATCAGGTGGTAGTTTAGCTAATTTGTTACAACATTTCCGTTCTGTTGTCGTTATCCAACAGGAAAACAGGGGTATTTTTCTGATTTCACCCTGTCTAGCGTTTGTCGGGACGTTATTCTGGAGTATATTACATTGAAGCGACTACGATGTATAATAAATTTTTTAATCTGAGGGATTCGATTGGAGACGCCATCGTCAGAAATTTTTTTTTAAGCCCGTTTCCCGCGTCATAAAGGGCGATTTTGGATTCTTAAAACTACTTTTAACGTGGGAGCCATTGAACGGAAATCGACAGGGGCGTTTCGAAATAAGACACCCGCGTCACAAGCTTTTTGAAAGCCGATTTGCCGCATTTTAAAGGATGATTTTAAATGCGAATCGACGAACGACTTTTGACGTGGGAATTCAACTAATCTTTAAATGTACAAGGATACAAATTTGAAAATTATCAACCCCATAAGCGTCAATTTGAAAAAAGATTCGGGTCCTGTGGTTGACATCGGGTTATTTTTACAAGTGATCACGGGATTATGTTTCGTATTAACCCTTTGGATCTATCAATCCCCCGGCTCTCTGATGGCCGGCAACTTATATACTGCTGAAATCAGCCATTTATTGCAAGAGGCCCAGAGTGCTGTCGATCAAAAACAATGGGACGAGGCAAAGCATTGCTTTCAAAAGGCATTTGACAAAGCGGATTCACCCAAAAAGGATACCATCAAGGCAAAGTTACAGTGGTGCACGGCCAATAGTATGCTGAATCGCCGTTATAAAGATGGAAGTGTCTCTGAACATGTACGAAAAATCGAGCCGGGCCAGGCCGGGGAAATTTTAAATGAAACATGGCAACTAATCAACCGTTCTTTTTATCGTTCTGTCGATATGAATGCCCTGATGTCTCAGGCGTTGTGGCAATTACAGGCGCTAACGGAAAACCCAGAAATATATCGCCAGTATCCAGTGAAGGTTGAAAAAATGGAGCGTCTTAAGGAAAAAATAATCACACTTCGCCATACCTTGTCCCAAGAAAGTGATACCGACGATACGGCCATAAAGACCATGGTCGTTTCGTTATGTAACTTGAGTAATGAAGCGGGTTTAGGGAAGTCATGGCCCTGTATTGAATTGGCCTATGCGTTGGCCGATTCTCTGGGGAAATACTCTTATTTACTCAGTCCGAAGCAATATGTTTCGTTGTGTGCCCAGTTGGAAGGTGCGTATGTAGGAATTGGTGTTGATCTAATTTTTCAAACTGATTTTCCACTCGTTTATGACGTTGTCCCCGGTAGTCCTGCCGATCATGGCGGTCTGTTGCCCGGCGATATAATCATTTCGATCGATGAGAGATCGATTTTGTCAAAATCATCTGAAATCGTGAGTCAATTATTAACCGGTCCCCAACAATCGTACGTAAAACTTACGGTCAAACGCCAAAAGGGTGCCGGGGTATCAGAAATTAAATCTTTTTCATTAAAAAGACAGTCGATTTCATCGTCAACGGTTCGATATGTACGCCTGATTCCCAAAACAAAGATTGGTTTTCTGCGTGTCGCCAGTTTTGGCTATAACACCGCATGGGAAATGCGTCAATCGATCGACAAACTTCTCCAGAAAGGTGCGGAATCATTAATAATTGATCTTAGGAATAATGGTGGTGGGGTATTAACTTCGGCGGTTGACGCGGTTCGATTGTTTATTAATAGCGGGACGATCGTGACAATTAACTCTGGAAGTGAAATAAAAAAATATAAAGCAGGGGGCGATAACTTTTATAGTTATGATCTACCCCTTGTTATTCTTGTGGATGAAAACACGGCCAGTGCAGCGGAAATCTTCAGTGCCGCACTCAAAGATAATAAACGTGCGACAATCATCGGTGAGAAAACGTTCGGCAAAGCCGTTGTGCAGTCCATTTATAAGATCAATAGTGCCAACACTGCACTGTGTATCACCACGGCAACGTATCTTCCGCCCAGTAATATTGGTTTTAACCATATCGGGATAATCCCCGATATTACCATCAAAAAAGGCATAAAGTCCTCATTTAAACCTTTTTCCGTGTTAAATTATATCTCTGTAGACGATGATGCAATGCAAAAAGGCATGCAACTTTTAACCGGGGATAAGTCTTCCTGAAAACAAGGGACGCTGTCTGAATTTATAACGCGTTGATCGAAACACCAACGCATAATATCCGGTCTGAATGTCACTTCTTTTTACCGATAGCATCGGTGCGCTTTGGTTTTATTTATAGAGAAATAAACGGTCGCAGGGCATCAATTTGGAATATTATGAAGTAACAAAGCAGTAACGGTCGATAAACAAATAGGAAAAAGATATCGCCTGTAGAATATTTTTTAAGTTTTTTAAGAAAAAATCCTATTTTTTTTTGACACTGACGATTTTGACAGGTACTATCCACTGTGTGAGTACGTTTTTAATGTTTCTCTTAATTTTTTTCTCTTAAGAAAGGTGGTATTAACCATGGCTAAGAAAAAAGTAGCGAAAAAGAAAGTTGCCAAGAAGAAGGTTGCCAAGAAGAAGGTCGCCACGAAAAAAGTAGCAAAAAAGAAAGTTGCGACCAAGAAGGTTGCCAAGAAAAAAGTCGCTAAGAAAAAAGTAGCGAAGAAGAAGGTCGCCACGAAAAAAGTTGCTAAGAAAAAAGTAACGAAGAAAAAAGTCGCTACAAAGAAAGTGACCAAGAAGAAAGTCGCCACGAAGAAAGTGACCAAGAAAAATGTCGCGAAAAAGAAAGTTGCCAAGAAAAAAGTGGCGAATAAAAAGTGACACAGCGGCTTAACGCCGTCGCTTAAAGAAGCATTGATTTAAATGAGTGCATTTTACTCAATATTTTGTTGGGTAAAATCGCAAAGCCGTCGTCGAAAAAAATGCGGCATTTGCAGTACAAGGAAGACCCTCTCGCCACGGCAGGGTCTTTCTTTTTTTATGCGCGCGTTTCGTGGTGTCTCATAAGTGTTTGTGTTATAAGTACTTATGCCGGTTTTTTGGTTGTGAGTTATGGGGCGGATGTTTCAGGGGCGATCGGAGCGTTATTCCCGGCGCGTCGGGATATGAAGTTCGTTTTTCCGGCTCCTAAAGGGGGATATGGAATATTAAAGTCGACTTTTACCGTGGGGGCCGGATTTCATGGTTTATCATAATTGTAGTGAAAGCCCCTCATGTTGCGGCATAAAACTCTGTGCGGGTAGCTTTTGGCCCTGTTTTATCTTTAAATGACCAGTATTCGCTGTGCCTCATCTGGCAGAATCAGTGTTAAAAATTACCCAGACTCCCCATTTTACCTAAAGTTATAAAATCATATATCATTAGTTTTGCATTGATTCCAGCATTTTATGTGTTTATATTGCAATAAATTACCGTGAAATTTTGGGTGTCACCTGAGGAGGCGACCCCGTGAATTCGACATGGCAAATGAAAGAAAGCTGGAAAATACATTTTTTTTGCTCCTTGCGATCAAGCTCGCTATAATGGGGAGTCTATGGCCTTTATAAACGAATGACGCTGGCGTCAAAACAGGAATAAAAATGAGAATAATTTCGGTAACCAATCAAAAAGGTGGCGTTGGCAAGACGACCACGACAGTCAATCTGGCGGGCGGGCTTTCAGACTTGGGTCAGAAAGTGGTCCTGATCGACATGGATCCCCAGGCTCACTTGACGACATCCTTTGGCATTAATCCCGATGAGACGCCTCTGAGCTGCTACGAACTGCTTACTGAGTCTCAACCGCTGGATGCCGCCCTGGTGGAGATCCGTCCCAACCTGAAACTGCTCTCTTCAGGGCTCAACCTGGCAGCCGCGGAGCAGGAATTAATCTCTGTGGTCGGTCGGGAGACGATCTTACGGGACGCTATTGCCGATTATCGCCACGAATGTGATTATATTTTGATCGATTGCCCTCCCTCCCTGGGCATGCTGACCTTAAATGCCCTGGCGGCGTCAAAAGAATTATTTATCCCTGTTCAGCCTCATTTTCTTTCCCTTCAGGGATTGAGTCAATTACTGGAATCCATTTTGGTCGTCCAGAAGCGAATTAATCCTGATTTATGTGTTTCGGGGTTGCTCTTTTGCATGTTTGACAGGCGATTATCGCTCACCTCTGAAATTGTCTCTGATATTGAAGAATTTTTCAAAAATCAGCGGGATCACCAATGCCCATGGCAGGCGATCAGGATTTTCAATTCTCGTATCAGGCGAAACGTAAAATTGGCCGAATCGCCCAGTTATGGCCAGACTATTTTCGAATACGACAAGCAAAGTATTGGTGCGGAGGATTATGCCAGCCTGATTCAAGAGATTCTTGAGATGGTTCCCTCGAGATCTTCGGGAAACACCGACGGAACATCGCCGTCGACCGAGGATACCACGCCCCGGGAACCGTCGGAAACAGGGACGGTAATCCACCCGCCCCAGCCTGGTTTTTCGAAAGAGCCAGAGACGCCGCCGGCCTGTGACCCCCCGGAAGCTCAACCGCTTTATTGATACGGTATCGCCCCTTCTGGAAGTAGAATTCCTGGCACTTACTGGCATAAGGTTGTAACGCCCAATGAAAAAAATCCGTTCTATCGTCATATTTTTGCTTACGCCCGGGTTGCTGCTCGGCCTGTATTGGCCGGTTATATTTATCAGCACTCACATTCCACATCCCAGGAACTTTGGTATTCATGCCTCTGATAAAGTACTCCACTTTACCGCATATTTTCTCCTGGGATTGCTTTTCTGGCTGGCGTTTTATCGTAAAGCCCGCCCTTCATTACGCGATAAACGATTTTATCTGACACTCTTTACTTTAACTGCTTACGGTGTTTTGGACGAAATTTCACAGAAACTGGTCGGTCGCGATTGCAGCGGTCTTGACCTGCTCAGTGATTTTGGCGGGGTTCTGACAGCTTTAATTGTTTTGTCCATTTTTCGACGCGTATGGCATTGGCTGATTTTGTATGGTCTCCTGTTTTTTACAATGACCCATTGGCCGACCTCAACACCTGTGATCACATTACCCGATTTTTGGAAACAATTTAACCTGGTCTACCTGATGATCGGTTATATCGTGTTGACCTTGCTTTGGTGGCGGTCGTTTTGCCCGGATGGCAAATTTATATTTAATAAATATATCCTGGCGATTACCCTGTTTGTCATCCCTTTTTATGCCCTGCTCGATCAGCTGGTCGATGTGCTGATGGGCCAGGGCTTTCAGCTCGAAGAACTGGTCATTTCATTTGCAGGCATTTTTTTGGCCATTATGAGCTCGGCAGCCCTCTCCCGGCATCATCTGGTCGATAAGCCGTATGGGGAAAAATAGTTTTTCCTGAACTTGCGATGTAGCTGGCCTCTGCCATTATCTGTAAAATCGCCGAAAAGCTATCTATGAAAACCGGTTCCTGGTATCTTTGTCCTTTTACACGTGAAATTCTTGCGCGCAATTACCAGGATTTTCTTGTCAATTTGCCGAAGTCTGTGTCTCACTGATCTGGTTCCGGCATTTGCCGGGTGAGGTGAGAACAATACTTTTGGTTTGGGCGTCATTTATGAATGATGAGAAGAGGTTGAATTTCGTAATTTTTAACATATGATATGTTTGACGGGTTACGATTGAAGGAATATTTGTAGACTTTCGCATTTTTTGACGCCAGCGTCATAAGTATTTTTGAAGCCTGTTTTCCGCATCGTAAAGGATGATTTGAACGATGCAAATCCACTTTTGACGTGGAAGTCATTTTTTATTATTTTTGGGTTTGTATTTGCGTGTTTCCTTTATTCCTGTTCGATGTTAAAGTGCTGTTGGTGAAGGAATTATGGTATGAAAATGTGTGAAATCAGTCAGTATGACGGTTGTGTTAAAAGTCAATGTTGATATGGAAAAGGTGGATAGAAAGCCAGAAAAACGGTGTTTTTAATGATTTTGATCTCATTTTTAATTTTAATCATATTTTAACATAACTCTCATATATCTTTAATAAATCATCGTTAGAATCCTTGCAGAAAGTAAAAAAGACGCAATCATTAAAAAAAGTATATAGCTCGAAATCGTTTTGAGCGAATTGTTGTAGTTTGGCACCCACGTCAAACGGAATCTATTGTTAAGGAGATATAGTATGACAAAGAAAGTATTTTGGATGATCGGGGTTACATTTCTGGCAGGTGTTCTGGCAGGTGATCTCCGGGCGGATGAGATCAGTGAGCTCAAAGAGCAGATCGCAAGGCAAAACGAATCGCTACAGGCGATGCAGGAGAAGTTGAGTAAAATTGAGGCCAGTCACGGAAAAAACAACCAGATTCTCGCCCGGCAGATATCGGAGCTGTCCGCCCTGAAGCCGACAGAGCCCCAGGAATCTCAAGGGACGAATTGGTATGACGCCTTGAAATTTTCGGGAGATTTCCGCTATCGTCACGAAAGCATCGAGGCTGAAAATGATGGTAAACCCGATCGGCACCGGAATCGTTTTCGCGCCCGCCTGGGTCTGAAAGCCAAAATCAATGATGATCTGGACCTGGGATTTCGTTTTGCCACCGGCAGTGAAGATCCGGTTTCCACCAATCAGACATTGGCAGGCTCCTTTTCGAGCAAAGGATTTTGGGTCGACAAGGCCTACCTGGATTATCATCCTATCGATGGGTTCAATGTCCTGGCGGGTAAAATGGGCAATCCCTTTGTCAAAGTTGGCAAGAACCAGCTTATTTGGGATGGTGATCTAACGTTGGAAGGTGTCGGGGGTCAATATAAGACATCGCTGGGCGACATGACGGAATTGTTTGCCAATGGCGGTGGTTTTATGGTGACTGAAAGCTCTTCCAGTGATTCTGACATGACCCTTTGGGGTGTTCAGGGCGGTATTAAGCAAAAGCTCGGCTCGGAAACCAGCCTGACAGGTGGCGTGAGTTACTACAACTATGGCAACATCCAGGCGGCCAGCGATCTGGACGTAGGTGGCACCAGCTTTTTTGGGAACAGCTCAAGTAGCGGTGTTTTTGTAAACGATTATGATCTGGTCGAATTGTTTGGCGAGCTCAGCACTCAAGCGACACCGGTGCCGATGGGGCTTTATGGCAACTATGTTGTCAATACCGCAGCCGATACCAGTGGCGACACCGGTTGGCTGGTCGGTGGTAAGATCAATAAAGCGAGTAAG
Source organism: Phycisphaerae bacterium (assembly GCA_021736565.1). Lineage (GTDB taxonomy): Bacteria > Planctomycetota > Phycisphaerae > Sedimentisphaerales > SM23-30 > JAIPFO01. The sequence continues at coordinate 8,376 of JAIPFO010000008.1, forward strand.
CCGGGTTCCTGGGAACTTAGCTACGATTATCGCGAACTTCAAAAGGATGTCGTTGTAGGTGCCTTTAGTGATTCAGACTTTATTGGTGGCGGCACTAATGGCCGGGGTAGTCGTTTTGGCGGAAAATATCAAATCGCCAAAAACGTTCAGGCAGGCCTGACCTACTTCCTCAATAAACGAAATGATACCGATGATGACTACCGCCGATTGCAGGCTGATATCGTTGTTAAATTTTAAATGCTTTTAAACAAGTACGCTTTCGTGCTTTTATCTTTGAATCGTTCATTTGTTGTTGATGCAGGGCTGTTAGAATGCATTTTGACACATTTATTGTAACATCGAGTGATATTTCGTTGTTACCCTTTATTCAATTTGTAAGTTAAAGCCTTGCTGGGCAGTGAATTAACGTATGAAAAGTGCGAAAGTTAACAACAACGGAGTTCGTATTATAAATTGATTAATTGATTTGGACATAACACTAACTCCTTATAATAAAAATGTCTTAGAGAACGTCTCTAAGTATAGGTAAAAAAAGAAAGAATTGAAAGGAAAAAACAATGAAAATTACTTTACTGCTGACATTAAGTTGCCTGATCTCATTGACAGGTGCAGCCATCGCTGCTGAGATTATTCAAATTGAAGGATCGACAACGGTTGGGCCCATTGGCGGAGCTTTTGCCGAGAAATTCATGCAAATGCATCCTGATGTAGCTATTACGGTAAAAAAAACCGGTAGCGGTGACGGAGCGGCTGCGATAGTCGATGGCCGTTGTGATATTGCCATGATGAGCCGTTTTATGAAGGCCAAAGAATTTGAAAATGCTGTTAAAAATGGCATCTTCCCCGTGGCTCATGTAGTGGCCAATGATGGCGTTTGCGTGATAGTTCATCCTTCTAATCCCGTTAAAGAATTGACCACTGCCCAGGTACGAGATATCTATAATGGTAAAATCACCAATTGGAAGCAGCTCGGCGGTCCGAATCTTAAGGTCGTTTCCATCAGCCGTGATACTTCATCAGGCACTTATGAAACATTCAACAAGCTGGTCATGAAAAAAGAAAAAATGGCTGGTAATACTGAATACGTCAATGCCAATCCCCAGGCGCATGCCCGTGTAAAATCCACACAAGGCGCTATTGGTTATGTCGGGCTTGGTTTTCTGGATTCCAAAGTAAAAGCCTTAAAAATCGACGGTGTCATGCCCAGCCGAAAAACCATTGCCAAGGGAATCTATCCTGTCAGCAGGCCCCTGTTCCTGTTCACGAACGGTTATCCAAAGCTTGGCTCAAGCGTGCATGAATTCTGCACCTTCTATCTGACCGAAACCGGCCAGGAGATCATCGAGAGCAAGGGATTTGTCCCACTGACGGAGTACTAATCTGATCATAAACATCTCAATTACATTTTTGAGATTACATCTCAAATTCCAATCAAGCGGTTGATTTCACTCAGCCGCTTTTTTTATTGATAGAAGGCTCAATTTAACTTTGCCAGAGAACACACCGTTTTTACGGTTATGAAATTAAAAAAAATAACACTTTTTTGAAATTATAAGTACTTATTATAAAAGGAGTTATCATTACTAATGCAATACTAACATAACATTAACTCCTTTTTAACATTAATGTGTCAGAATGTATGTAGATATTGGAAAGATTGATAGAAAACAACAGGACAAAAGGATTTGCCCTGTAAGAAAATACAGTGCTATTATGGATGAGAACTGATAAATATGACATCTGAACCATTAAATACTATTCCTCCAGGTGAACCAGTTGTGTTTACGCAGCCGCTTTATCTATCGCCGGGAGAAGATCTGGTAGGTTATATATCAGATCTTGCTGGCCGATTTATCCTTTTTATGATCACCTGTGCATCGGTTCTGGCGGTTCTGTTGATATTTGGATTTGTGATTCGGGAGGCCGTGCCGTTTATAACCAAACACGGCGTCATTGACTTTTTGACCAGCACAAGCTGGTTTCCTCAAGCCGAAGGAGCGAAAGCTGAATTTGGCGGCTTGGCGTTAATCACCGGAACATTATATGTGACCATTGCGGCATTATTTATCTCGGTACCACTGGGATTGTTAGCGGCGGTCTTTCTCAGTGACATCGCTCCCTTCAAGGTCAGGCAGATATGTAAACCAATAATAGAAATCCTGGCGGCGATTCCTTCGGTGGCCTATGGTTTCTTTGCCGTTATGGTTCTGGCCCCCTGGATGCAAAAACACCTGGGTTTTACCACAGGCACCAATGCTCTAAACGCCTCAATTATCTTATCAATAATGGCCTTGCCAACAATCATAAGCGTCGCAGAAGATTCTCTCTCGGCGGTAGGCCGTGACATTAGGGAAGCCTCTTACAGCCTGGGTGCCACTCGGGCTGAGACAACGATCAAAATCGTCATTCCCGCAGCTCATAGTGGTATTATCGCCGGAGTGGTCCTGGGAATGATGCGAGCAATCGGCGAAACAATGGTTGTATGGATGGCCTCAGGGAATGCCAGCCAGATCCCGCATCCCTGGTGGGACTTGTCACAATCAATTCGGACGATGACCGCAACGATCGCCGGTGAGCTGGGCGAAACACCCCGGGATTCTGACCACTACCACGCTCTCTTTGCGGTAGGATTACTGCTGCTTGTCTTTACCTTTGTCCTGAACATGGTCAGTGAATTTTTCCTGGCCCGCTTTAAACGAAGAAGGGAAGTGACTCGATAATGAGTATGATGCTTCGAAAAATTACTGATAAAAGTTTTACCGGCCTGGCCGGCTTTTCAGTTGTGCTGATCATTATGGCATTGGCAGTTGTGCTGGGGCCAATGATCTGGATCGGGGCTACCGCGGTCGTATTTAAGGGTACGGTAGAATTTCGTGAATTGCAATATGATCTTCATCAGCGTGGTGACCGGGGCCGTCTTAAAAGTGAGACGTCAGAAGTCGAAAAAGTCAGGAAAAAGATATATGCTCAAATTGATCAATTCAAACGGGGTATTGACACTGAATCATTAGTCGCCGAAAGCCGAAAAAAATACCGTGAGTACAAAATATTCCTGAAGAGCCAGAATTTACCCGACGAGCAATGTGATAAACTCGAAGACAACGCTAAAGAGATACGTAATACATTGGCGGATGTCTATGACAGCACTGACAAAGATACTATTATCAAAACACTGGACGAACTATTTGCCGCATACCCGGCAAAACAATTTGAACATACTCCGGTCGCTGAGATGCTGGCTGCCGCTCATGACTACCAGACAGTTGCCCGGACAATCGATTTATCAAACCGCGAGAAATATGCTGAATCCCTGGCAGAGGTTCAGGAACGCCTTACAAAATTACTTGGCCCCCGACCCGGTGAAGATAAACCGGCCTTAATCATGGAGCAATATGGCGCCACCCGTTGGGATGTTGCCCAAAAACAACTAAAAATGATACTGTGGATTGAAGATTGGGAAGAGACTGAACCTGGCAAGCCCATGACTAAAAAGCTCACCCCTCGCTCCAACCAATTTGCCGGAACAACATTAGAGAGCTTCTTTAAGAATCTTGAAACGGATTTACCCAACCTCCTTAAACCTCAAAGAGAATTCTACTGGCAGTATTTCATCGACGATAGTACCGAAGGATACTATTATGGCGGCGTTGGACCTGAGATAATCGGCACTTTATTATTTACCGTCATGGGTATGTTATTTGCAGTACCTATTGGGATTATCTCCGCCAGCTACCTGGTTGAATATGCCGGAGATAATATAATTGTACGTACCATTCGCATCTGTGTCAACACTTTGGCGGGGGTGCCCAGTATCGTCTTTGGGCTTTTTGGTCTGGTCTTTTTTGTAAAAGTACTCATGCCGGCTTTGGGATATGAATCAAAACCCTGTATTCTGACCGGTTCAATGACCTTGGCTATTTTGATACTGCCGGTGATTATACGTGCCAGTGAAGAAGCGATTCGGTCGGTACCGCTGACTTACAAAGAGGCTTCATTGGCCCTGGGAGCGGGGAAATTCAGAACGTTAGTAAAGGTCACCCTGCCGGCGGCATTGCCGGGTATTTTGACCGGTATCATATTGAGCCTCAGCCGGGCCGCCGGCGAAACCGCGCCGCTGCTGTTTGCCGGAGCGATTGCTGTAGGTCCTATCCCAGAATCAATCTTAGAGCCCAGCCGGGTTTTATCTTATGGCAGCTATGATATCGCCGTGGGGGACCGCTATGCCTCCATGGTTCCACACAAGCAATTCGGCATGGTCGTTACCCTGATCATGCTGGTGCTCTGCCTGAATATTGTGGCTTTTGTTATTCGTTCAAGAGTATCCAGAAATCTAAGGGGACAATAATCCTGTTATAGTGATCGCGATTGAAATTTCCTGTTAAGCCGGGATATATACCCGTCCCAGTTGAATTTGCCCGTTTAGCCGGCCCCTAAGTCTTTGTATTTCATAGCTTTACGAAACGCGCGATCGGACAAAATGATACTCGATGAGTATAGAAACAAACACTTCCTATGGAAAGGAAAAATTATGATAAGTTTATCAATCCCTTCACTGCACAACGCTCTCGACGAAAAATCGATAGGCAATATGGATGTGGATGAGAATGTCGCCATTGAACAATTTTCTGTCGAAAACGAAAACGCTATTGTTCGGGCCAGAAATTTCAGTTTGTTCTATGGCCATACCGCCGGTGTTAAGGATATTACCCTGGATATCTATTCGCGGGCCGTCACAGCCATCATCGGGCCCAGCGGTTGCGGTAAAAGCACCTTCCTTCGCAGTATCAACCGGATCAATGACCTGATTCCCAATACCCACGCTGAAGGCACACTGGAGGTCAGCGGCCACGATGTCTATGACAAACGCATCAATCTAGTCAACCTGCGACAGCAGGTGGGGATGGTCTTCCAAAAGCATAATCCGTTTGCCAAGAGCATTTATGACAATATCGCTTATGGCCCACGACTCACTGGTATGCGTAAGAAAAGCGAACTCAATGACCTGGTGGAAGAATGCCTCAGGGGGGCGGCCCTATGGGATGAAGTCAAAGAGGACCTGAACAGATCGGCCCTGGCCCTTTCCGGCGGCCAGCAGCAGCGGCTGTGTATCGCCCGAGCCCTCGCAACCCGGCCCAAGATTCTGTTAATGGATGAGCCCTGCTCGGCTTTGGACCCCCTGGCCACCGCACGAATTGAAGGGCTGATCGAACAGTTAAAATCAAAATATACGATTATCATCGTCACCCATAATATGCAGCAGGCCGCCCGGGTGAGTGAATATACCGCATTTTTTTGCCTGGGCGAATTGATCGAGTACAATCGTACCAAAAAGATATTTACCAGTCCACAAAAGAAACAGACTGATGATTATATTTCCGGTCGATTCGGATAATCTTCTGTTTGCTGGACCTTACCTGCCGGTGACGAGATGAGATGATGGATCATGCCTTCGATATCATCGGTAATCCCCAAGAATATGGAGAAATATGGAAGAAAAAAATAAAAGTAAAATATGGAAAATTCGTACCGTTAAAGACTACCCAGAAGCCCATAATCATGTTCTCGTCGGCCAGGTTTTGGAGCACAATGATGCTTTCATACGTCTGCACTGCCGCAGTTACCACTTTGGCGGGGCAATTAACTCGCCCCGGAACGTCAGGGAGGGGGTCTTGATGGTTCGCATTATTCCCTGGCAACGTGTCGAGGTCATCAACGAGTTGCCCTCATCATTCAACTACGTTAATGCCAAAGTTGCCTTAGAAAAAGATGAAGATGTGGTATTAAAGGATGGCATGTATACCTCGTCGCTTGCCTCCCGGCATGACAAGCGGTATTAGGATCAATTTTTCCCCCACGGGGGGCGGCATATCCATCATTTAAATTTACAGCGTCAATTGTTCTCATTCAGCCAGTTTTGGGCCAATAGCGACAGGTCGGCCAGGTTTACCCGGCAGTCGCCATTCAGATCACCTACCGGACAGGGTTCCGTTGCATCGGCCATGCGGGAGGTATAGGTGTTCTGGCAGAGGCGGTCTTCCAGTTCGACGTAGAGATATTCCGGTTGCGTACTGGCGGTATTGACCGATATTGCCAGATTGCGCAGGTTCGAGGCCGATGGGTACATACAATTTCCACCCACAGCGATTCCATCCTGATTGTAGATCGTCACCCAGGTTCGCGAGCTTTCGTCGTTGGTCCCACAGGACGGCAACTGCCGCTGGGGGGTGAATAGATCATCGGGGAACTGGCTGGCATTGGTCATGGTCATATGATACACATATTGATTACCTATGGTTTCACGATCGGTGACAAACAGTTTGGGCGTGGGTAAATCCGGGTAGCAGGTAAAGTTAGACTCTACCCGAAACGAGAAGCTACTTCCAATGGTATTGTCATAAAGGGTATAAAAATTACTGAGCAACTCATTGGATGAATTATAGGCATTAACATAGAAACGATAGTATTCATAGGTGGCGGATTCATTCAATGAGGGTGATATTTCATTACCGGGCAGATTCGTATCGCTATACACCTGGCCAAGGTAACCGGCGCCGCTGGGGTGATCCTCCGTGCGGTAGCGGCCAATGGTAACCGAATAGTGATCGGCCCGTGGAACGGGCTTCCATTTCAGGACCATCATAGGAGAATACATGGGATAATCATCATGGTTCACAAATAACGCCCCCAGCGATTCGGTATTATCAAACGGTTTTACCATGTGGATATTATATCGCACACTCAAGTCCTGGCTGACCTGTTCACTAAGCGACATCGCAGACAGGTCAAAGGCATTAAATCCATAGTAGCCCTCTGCGGCGTAAGTCGATTCCGGCATCACATCACTTGCCAGGGAGGTGTAAGTGGCTATGTTATTCTCAGGCAATCCCCAGGTGATGTAAAAGGTTGTTTTTGGATTAATATAGTATTCTGGGTAAATCCAGGTGGCCGTATCCGTGTTGCGAAATCGTATCGTGGGAGCATGGCTGGAGTAGTAATTTACAGCGGCACCGTCATATGCGATGTGCCCTGCAATGCAACTCTCATCAACGATGGAAAAATCAATAGTACGTGACAGGTTATTGTCGTCGTTGTATTCTACAACATTATCGTCATAGTCCACTTTTAATCGATGGGTATAGTACCCCAGGGTATCGTTGTTCTGGGTGCCAACATAATATGACCCGTCAACTTCCTGCCCCGATGACATTATGGCCGGTGTGTTCAGGCTGAAATATCCACTGCTGGGACCGGCCTGGCCGTTGGTGCTCCTGGTTTCGATACGAGTGCGAAGGGAGTAGGTATTTGTGAAAAAGGAGTTGCCAATATTCTTGACGGTAAAGTGAACCTTTTGAAAAGGAGCCTCTCCCCGCTCGATGAAATCACTTCCCACGGAAATGTCAGAAATGATCAGGTCCGGTTGGGTCATGCGAGTCATTGTGTAATAGGACGTAGAAACATTCCCTATGCTATACACGTCCTGCTTAATATGAATGGTATTGGAGGAGAGAAATGTTAATGTATATGTCGTATGGGAAAGTATACTGGAACTGATCGTGTACTGTAAGGGGATTGCCGGGGTGACCGAATTGACTCCCAGTGACGAATAATAGTTCTCGCCACTGAGAATATTATGGTTGGGTTTCAGCATTTCCACTTCATATTCGGATGCCGAAACATAATTAATCAAGATCCTGACCACTCCCGAATCTGATGAACGACTCCAGGCCCCCAGGTAATCTGAAGCCGTATAGGCTGATAAGCTTGTCCCCATGACCGATAAGGTCAAAATGCCTATGAACAGATAGCTTGCAAAAAAAAGATTCTTCATCATATTTTCCCTTCTTTCTGGCCGAATTTGTTTTCAGATTAAAACATTGGACTGAAACTCCAATTATATTATACTAAAATCACTGATAAACTCCAAGGAAATAACATGATTAGATGTCTATATTTAACCGTTAAAGTCGTATTTTACTTGTAAACAGGAGTTATTAGTAACCTTACATCCCCAAAGGCCCAAAAAATGAAAAAAAGTGCTTACACACGCCGTGCTTTTCTCCAATCGTTCAGTTGGACTGCCGCATCCTTAGTCATAAGCAGTTGCTCGAGACCTGAGGTGAAATTCTCCGGCCCATCGTCAGACTCTAAACGTCCCAATATCCTGCTGATCATGGCTGATGATATGGGGTATTCTGACATTGGCTGTTATGGCAGCGAAATTCAGACTCCCCACCTTGACCAGCTTGCCAGTAATGGCCTGCGGTTCACTCAGTTCTACAATGCTGCCCGCTGCTGCCCTACACGGGCATCGCTGCTGACCGGGCTTTACCCTCACCAGGCGGGCATCGGCCATATGATGACGGATAAAAAACTACCCGGCTACCAGGGCGATCTCAATACCCGCTGTGTGACCCTTGCCGAAGTCCTCAAAGGCGCCGGTTATGCCACCTATATGTCGGGGAAATGGCATGTCACAAAGCATAAAGACCCCGGAAGTTCCAGGCATAACTGGCCCTGTCAGCGTGGTTTTGATCGATTTTTTGGTACGATCCATGGTGCCGGCAGTTTCTATGATCCCAACAGCCTCACTCGCGACAATACCCAAATTGTCCCCCATAAAGATTTTTACTATACCAATGCTATCGCGGATAATGCTATTGACTTCCTGGCGGGCCATCATCAGAAACAGCCCGAAGCCCCTTTCTTCATGTATGTTCCCTTTACCTGCCCGCATTGGCCCATGCACGCTCTGCCCGGCGACATTGCCAAGTACAAGGGCCGGTATGATAAGGGGTGGGATGCCCTTCGCGCCGAACGCTATGAGCGTATGATCCAAATGGGCCTGGTCGATAAAAACTGGCCTCTCACCCCGCGCGATACCCATGTGCCATCGTGGGAAGATGCCGAGATGAAAGAATGGCATGCCGGTCGTATGGAAGTCTATGCCGCGATGGTTGATAATATGGACCAGAACATTGGCAAAATCATTGCACACCTCAAAAAGATGGGCCAGCTCGACAATACCCTGATCTTCTTCCTGGCCGATAACGGCGGCTGCGCTGAAGAATTTGGCTCTGGAGGGGCCATTCGACCTGACCCGGCCAAGCCGGTTGAGCTTCAACCGATGGCCCCAGGCGAACTCCAGACGGCTATGCGGCCGAAGGTGACCCGTGATGGCCGTCCTGTCCGCAGCGGCCGTGGCGTGATGCCTGGCCCCGCTGATACCTTTGTTGCCTACGGCCTCCCCTGGGCGAATGCATCCAACACGCCCTTTAGGCGATATAAACATTGGGTCCATGAAGGCGGTATCGCCAGCCCGCTGATCGTTCACTGGCCCGGTGGTATCAAAAAAGACCACGGGGAATTCCGTCAGCAGCCCGCCCACCTTATCGATATCATGACTACCTGTGTTGACGTTGCCGGAGCCACTTATCCGACTGTGTATAAGGGGCATGAGATCACGCCCATGGAAGGCCGGTCACTGACCCCCGCCTTTGATGACAATGACCCGATCGACCAGGACGCGATCTACTGGGAGCATGAAGGCAACCGTGCCATCCGTGTGGATAACTGGAAGCTCGTCGCCAAAGGTGCCAGGGGCCCCTGGGAACTCTATGATCTAAAAAAAGACCGTACAGAACTAAACGATCTGGCTGAAAAATACCCCGAAAAAGCTAAAGAACTTGCCGGAAAATGGACCCTCTGGGCCAAAAGGGCAAACGTCCTGCCCTGGCCCTGGAAGAAAAAGTAGCGGGCACGGGGCTCTTAGTTCGCAACCTCTTCCGTTCCTATTTTCAACTTCTTCAGTAACGCCGGCATGGTAATGCCCTGGATTACCAGCGAGAAGAATACGCACCCGAACCCTGCGACCAGCAGGGCGGGGCGGAATTGGTCCAGTTCGCCACCGGTTCCAGTAGGGATATGCAGCAAGAGTGCGATGGGGATCGAGCCGCGCAGGCCGCCCCAGAAGAGGATATGTTTCCATGGTTTGGGGCGTTTTGTGCCGACTCGGTTTAAGGTCCAATAGAACGTATATGCGACTGCCGCCCGTCCAACCAGCATCGCCACGATGGCGACGGGCACCAATTGCCAGGGGTTCACCCCAATGTTGTCGGGTATCTCACGGAGTTCCAGTCCGATCAGAATGAACAGTAACGAGTTAATGAGAAAGTCGATCGACTCGAAAAACGTTTCTACCGTTTCGACAGTTTTTTTGCTCATGGAGAGTCGTTTGCCAAAATTCCCCATCAGCAAACCCGCCATGACCGTCGCGATAACACCTGAAAGATGCATGACTTCACCGAGCCAGAACGCACCATAGGCCAGCACTAAACAGAGGGCATTTTCCAAAAGGTGGTCATTGAGTCGTTTGAGAATGGTAAAGGCGATGAATCCCAATATGCTTCCCAGAATCATTCCGCCGAAGGAGACTTTGACAAATTCAAAAACGGCATGATGCGCACTAAGCCCGTTGCCGCTCACCACGGCCTCCAGAATGATCGTAAACAAAACAACCCCGGTGGCATCGTTAAACAGGGATTCGCCCTCCACCAGGATCTTCAGGTCTTCGGGGACGTTAGCCTCTTTGAACTAGGCCAGTACGCTTACGGGGTCGGTCGGCGAGATGAGTGAACCAAACAACATCGCGACCATCACACTGCTGATCCCACCGAGCCAGCCAACGATCCCGCCGACCAGCAGGGTCGAGACGATCACGCCGGGGATCGCAAAGCACACGATCGGCCAGATATGCTTGAGCAGCCGGTTAAGCTCCATATGAAACGCACCCAGAAACAGCAACGGCGGCAGGAATACAAAGAATATCAGTTCATGGCCGAATCCTGTATCGGAGAGGTCCGGTCCAAAATGAAACACCCCGATCAACAATCCGCAAAGGGTCAGGAAAATGGTGTAAGGCAGATGGGTCACGAACTTGCTGGCAATCGCCACCATGCAGGCCAATAGCAGTAAGCCAATATAAATTCCAACGGTATGTTCAATGGGTGGCATAGCTCCTCAAGCCTCCAATGTTGTGGTCGTATTGATTTTGCGTATTTTTTTTCCTGTTTTTTCCGGGGCCACGTCCCTTTATTGGTATCATCCTGACTCCCACGTCAAAAGTCAATATTTGTCTTTAAAAACGCTCCTTAAGATGTGGGAAACGGGATTCAAAAATAGTGACGCCACGAAAATCAATCTTGACGCCAGCGTCATGAGTATTTTGAGGGGGCATTTTCTGCGGCTTTAAAGACCGAAGTACCGCTCCGGAATTAACTTTTGACGTGGGAATCGATCTTCTTCACAAAACATGACACGACCAATTAAAAAACCGGGGTATCGAACAAAAGGCGGAACTTGGGCCGACGGATCAGGGATTTACCGCAAAGGCAGATTTGCCTGTAGGGTGTGGAGAAAAAGAGTTCAAAAACTTTTATGACGCTGGCGTCAACTCTTACTTTTTACGCGATTCTTGTCCGTAATAATACTGACGTCAGCCAGGGGCGTTTGTTACTTGCCTTGCCTTTCAGATGGGTGCGGCTGCCGGCCACCGATTCGGTGGTGACCAGTTTAGCGCCTTTGGCCTCCATTTTCCGAAAGTTCATTTTATTCTCTTTGGTTCCGTTGTCGTCGATAGCGTCTCGGACGATTGAAACTTTTTTCCCCCGTTTCAAAAGGCCCAGCACGGTCGTTTTCAGGCTGTTATCCAGCCCGATCCCCATGACGATAAACTCATCCGCCTTTATTTCTGAGAACATCCTATCGGCACGCGGCTGTTCAAATGGGTCGATGGAGCGTTTTTCAAAAATAACCTGTCGATAGTCGCTGAGCAAGTTTCGAGGCAGATCAAAGCGGTTTTCCGGCCCGAAACGGATGTTCGAGGTCAACATGGTGTAGCGAATTTTCTTGTGGCCCGGCGTATCTTCAATACAAGCGGCCTTGTGATTGGGTATTTCATTGGCGGGGGTATCTTTCCGGCGTGTTAAAGCCGTGGAGACCACCGGGATTTTATGAACTCGTGACCAGGCAAACAGTCGGCGAATATTCTTCAGCAGGTCTGCTTTATCGCGACGGTCTTTATAAATCAGGTCGTATTGCGTATCGACGTCAATCAACACGCGACGGTATTTTCGACGAAAAAATTTAGCCATTTTCTTGTCCTTAAATTACAGGTCAGAATCAACGTACCAAAAAACTTATGATGTTGGGGCCATACTCTATTATGATTCCCGCGTTAAAATGTTTTACGTCTTTAAATTCATCGTTTAAGAGGCGGAAAACGGGCTTTAAATCCCGGCACGCCGGGAATGACGCTGGCGTCATACATAGAGTTAATCGGCAAAATAGCATTCGGTCTGAAGTCCTCCAGTTTGGCGATCTTGTCAAAAGAGGGTTATTTTATTCCTGCTGTGGGATTGTCTTACATTTACTTGTCAAAAAGATGCATTTATAATATGATAGTGACATTGAATTACTAATGACAAGTAGGAGAACGCTATTGCCACTTACAAATGAAGATATTGCCGTCGATTTGGATAAATGTCCTGAAAACATGGATTTATCCACCCTTTTTGGGCAGCCCGGCCCGATTGAAATTGAGATCGGTTCTGGAAAAGGAACTTTTCTTCTCAACCAGGCCAAGGCCCATCCCCAGACAAATTTCCTCGGAATCGAATGGGCCAACAAATATTATCAACTTAGTGTTGACCGAATGCGTCGCTGGAATATGACCAATGTTCGGGTTTTACGAACCGATGCTGTTGACTTTATCGGACGTTATGTGCCCGATCAGGCCATTGAAACAGTTCATATCTACTTTCCGGACCCCTGGCCCAAAACCCGTCATCACAAGCGAAGGTTCTTCAATCCGGACCCGATTCTGGCGGTCCATCGCTGTCTCAAAGTGGGGGGGCAGCTTCGGTATGCCACTGATCATGCGGAGTACTTCCAATGGACTTGCGATATTATCCGGAACAATGAAAAAATCGCACCTCTTTTCCAGGAGGTCGATTTCGCACCCACGCAGGCCGCCGATGAGGGTGAATGGGTCGGCTCAAATTTCGAAAGAAAATACGCCATTGAGGGCCGGTCTGTTTATCGTCTGGCCCTGGTGAAAAAATAATTTCGCAAAAAAAACCAGGCAGCGACAGGCTGCCTGGGGTTTAGGATCAGAAAAAATTAGTTTTTCTTGATGGTAGTGTCAAAAGCCCACCATTGACGCATAAAGACAACGATTGAACAGAAGTGTCATGGTGTCAAAATACAAATGACGCCAGCGTTAAATAATCATCATGGCATCGCCATAGCTGTAGAAGCGATATTCCTTCTGAACCGCCTCGGCATAGGCATTGAGTGTTTGCTCCATGCCTGTAAAGGCGCAGACGAGTGCCAGCAGGGTTGATTTGGGCAGGTGGAAATTGGTGATCAGCCCATCGACGATCTGAAATTCATAGCCGGGTGTGATGAAAATATCCGTCCAGCCTCGCCCTGCCGATACCCGGTGGTTTTTACCGAGGGTTTCCAGGGTTCGAACCGATGTCGTCCCTACGGCAATCACACGCCCGCCTTCTTCTCTGGTCTGATTGATCAGTGCGGCATTGGCATCATCCAGCTGGTACTCCTCGGCATGCATCTGGTGATCTTTCAGATTCTCGACCGATACCGGTTTGAACGTTCCCATCCCCACGTGAAGTGTCACATGTGCGATACGAACGGACATGGCCCGTAATTGTTCCAGCAACGCATCGGTGAAGTGCAGCCCTGCGGTGGGGGCGGCGACTGACCCGGGCGATTGGGCATAGACCGTCTGGTACCGCTCATGGTCAACGACATCATTTTCATCATCGCGCATTCGGCGAATATAGGGTGGCAGCGGGGTGGTGCCATACCGCTGGAGTATATCCAGGTAGCATTCGGTGCCAACCGGCTCCAGCAGCCATTGTCCCTGCCCCTGATCCTCAATAATCGTTAGCTCGGTCGGCTCGCCGGCAATGGTTTTACCCTCCGGCTCATCCAACTGTACCACCTCTCCGGGCTTCAGCCGGGCGGCGTTTCTCAGCAAGGCACACCACTGGCGGTTATCAACCCGTTTGAGAAACAGTCCTTCAATCCGCCCGCCACTCTGCCGGCGAAGGTGAAACCTCGCGGGAATCACACGGGTGTCGTTAAGGACCAGGCAGTCGCCTGGCTGGATGTACTCGACAATATCACTAAACCGTCGATGGGTTACGGTATCCTTCTGCCGGCCCAGGACCATCAATCGAGACTCGGCCCTCTCGGGCAAGCCATGCTGGGCGATCAATCGGTCGGGTAATTCAAAATCAAAGTTATCGGTTTTCATTTTATCTGCTCTGTTCCTGGGAGTCGCTGCAAAATTATCAGACGTTTGGGGTTTCAGGCCGTCTATTTTTCAATGATAATACCATATCGAATCATTATTTAAGAAGGAAATCTCAGGTTTTGTCGATAAAAGAGGTACTCATTTAATAACGAGATGAAGTGAGTACCCTTAAATGCCGATTCTTCCATCAGTTAGCAAGAGGGCTTGCAATTATAATTCCTGGTCAGATCTGGGGTGTTCATATTGATGGTTGCGTCAAAAGTCAATATGAACGTGTGAAAACGCCGATGAAACACCAGGGGCAGGGCATCAAATTACGTAGGACGCTGACGTCAATATTGGCATAGATAGTGAGAATCGACGATGACGAAAATGAATTATGATCACGTAGCACAATCAATCGCACAAATGACCCGGGAAGATGTACAGAACGAACTGCTGTGCTTCAACGGGCGATTCGAACTGGACTTTCCGGCAGATTACCTGAATCAATTATCTGCCGATCGCCTGCGGCATATTCTGATGGCCGCTAAAATCCAGCAAGATCGCATCCATTAGACCTGACTCCCATGTCAAAAGTCATTTCCCCCAGTCTTAAACGGCCTTTAAGGTGCGAAAAATAGACTTCAAATCCCGGCGCGCCGGGAATGACGCGGGCGTCAAACCGGACCCAAGTCCCTTTTAATCTCGGGAACCCTGGTTTTGCATCCTCGCAGGGCCCTGATTTTCCTGTATTCCAGCGGCGGACAGGGTGATTTTGCCTCGCCAGCTTTGTATCGAACTCCTCCCCATCTATCGGCCCCAACTTCCTTTCCGCAACCGGCTTATCTCTCCGCCAATGAAATCTCTACAGAATCCCTATTGACATATCCGGTTCATTCTGG
>JAIPFO010000009.1 GCA_021736565.1 Phycisphaerae bacterium
GAACTTGAAGGAACTAATAATACAATTAAAGTCATTAAGCGAAAAGCATATGGCTATCATGACGAGGAATACTTTGCCCTAAAGGTCAAACAGGCCTTCCCAGGGAAAGTATTTAATCAACTTTTTCCGAGTTGAGCCTTTAAATCAAATTCTTCCTGACGGTTTTTTACATAAATCCAAAACTTACCTGGCCATAATCCCTTGATCTTAAACTCAGCAACACCATCTTGAACTGCAATTTTAAAATTCTCATTATAGCTATTCCCGCCACTATCCGGATGATACTCAAATGGATTACAATAAGTGATCATCATATGGCCATTTTTATCAACCATCTCCGGGCTGATCCCGGTAATCTTTCCCGCACAATAAAGCGATTGACCAAGCGATATTTTAATATCCTTCTGACCCGCCATTATCCCCACAGGAAATTTCACACCATAGCCATCGGCATCGATGCGAAAATAATGCCTGGTATCACTGCGCAACGTATCCACTGCAAACCGACCGGCCGCATCCGTTGTGGCCAGAACCATAGGGTTTTTTGAATAAGGGTCGCTGCTGCCGCGCCAGAATGGCCCTTCCTGCGAACTCACCAGGCTTAATGTCGCCCCGGCAATCGGCTTACCCGTTTGGTCTGAAACCACAACACCGCTGGCAATATCAGCAGGTTCAAGCGGGATACGAATATCTTTGCCCTGCTTTAATACCGCTTTCACCTCATTATACTGATAGCCCGGAGCGGTGATATCAATTTCTATTTCTCCTTCAGTACATAGACTGAATATCGCAGTACCACTGTCATCAGTTACCGCTTCCATATAGTCGGTATGTGTCGCACTTGCCTCACCGGGTGTAGTATGCACCGCCGATAATTTAGCCTTTACCACACTTTCGCCATCCTTGCCGACAACTTTCACATTAGTGTCAAATCCTTTTCCAAGAACAAGCACCACGCCCTCGATCACACCACCCGGCCCTGTCTCAAGCGGACCTGCGATCGCCGGTGCATAACCTTCCTTCGCGGCTGTCAAATAAACCTTTCCATAGTGCATCTTTTGTTCAAAATGACCATTTTTCAAGTTGACACTGTAGCTGGCATAATAGGACGGCCGGATACTTCTGCCAGATAATACTCGCCAATCCGATGGCAGCGGTTTACCATCCCAGGTCTTAACCATTCCTTTTACGGTTATTTTGTCCTTTTCACTGTCCTCTTTACTATATTCACCATACTCACTGGTCCTGATCGGCCGATACTCCTCTTTGATCTCAACGATCTTCTCGATCCGCTCCTCATCACTAAGCAGTTCACCGACGTACCCAACCGCCTCATTCGTCCCGACTCTTAACGCAACCAGCACAACACAGGAAACAACCAGCATCCCCCCTATCGCCAGCCAGTTCATCTTGATTAACGGCTTATGATCGGTGACAACCAACCGTTTCACCCTGTCGATCAAGCCGTTATTTTTAGAATTTCCGCTGAATCCTGCCATGGGAACCGCGGTGCCTGTATGAGTACCCCCTTGCAACCTCTCAGCCCAATCAACCAGCGCACGGGCATAGCTTATCGGTTCCCCGGTAGCGGTTACCGCCCGATCATCACAGCAGGCCTCCCGCTCAATACGAATCTGCCGACTCACCCACCAGACCGCCGGGTTGAAGAACAAAATCGCCTCAAACAGCATCTGCAAACAATTGACCAGGTAGTCATACCGCCTAATATGCGCCAGCTCATGGGCGATCATAGCGTTAACCTGTTCGGCCGGTATGCCGCTAATGGCCGTAACCGGAAGAAATAGAACCGGGTAAAACACCCCTATAACCGCCGGAACGCTAAGACGCTCGCTTGCAAATACCCTTATCCTCCGCGAAATCCCCATACGACAGCGTAAGTTCTCAACGCTGGTGAGAATCGCACTATCCCCCACTTCACAGCAATCAATAGAAAAGCGACTGGCCCTCGCAACCTTCACCACCGCCCGAAGAACCATCACAAACGCCCCCAAACACCACAAACCAAACCCAATAGCATAATAATCAATTTTACCCGTTGCATTATTAGCAACCGAAATTGAACGATCAGAACCCAACACGCTGTCAACCCCCGATGGCACCCCCCCAACAGCAGCATCAACCCCATCTAACGGCCAGGCAACATCCCCACCAGGAACCTCCACCGCCTGCCAGTCATATCCAAGAGCCGCCCAGGTAACAAAACCGCACACAACCATCAGCAACAGCATCACCACTGAAATATTATACCGCAAACCCGCAGCCTTAACCCCCACCGTCTTAAGAATAACCCACAACACACCGGCCAACACCGCACCCTGCCATAACGTGTGCAATAACGCATTGAACAAATGACGGCCACTTTCACTCTGAAGTATTTCGTATATCCAGTCCATTACTTGTCTCCTTCCGGCTGATCATCGAGCACCTGTCGCATTCGCTGGAAATCTTCCGGCGACATTTCCCCTTCCTCAAGAAGCAACTGCATCGCCGCGGTCGGCGAACCGCCAAAGAGATTAGTGACCATTCGCTTCATAAAAGACCCCAGAACATCACCCCGCGCCACATTCGGATAATAGACATTCGCATTGCCCTTTCGACTATGGCCCAGCAATCCCTTCTTCTCCATCACCTGCAACACCGACAGCACAGTCGTATAAGCCCTCTCCTTACCATCAGGTAATAAACCAAGCATCTCACGAGCCGTGCAAGGCCCACGGCCCCACAAGACACATAAAAACTGCATTTCCAAATCAGACGGCTTCTCTATTTTTGATGTCATCATCAACTCCTGTATAAAATATCATAACTACTATGCCTATAGTATATACTACAAACACCGTAGATGCAAATTATTTTCTTTATTTTTTTAAACTTTCGTAAGATTCCCCAACCACAAACAAACCACAAACAATCATAACCTTATATAAAACAAACACTTACATCACTCCTAATAATCAAACCCAAACAACAACGCACTTGACAATTAATGGTTATCGCGAAATTCTTCCGATAAAATATGATTATGAGCTTTTTTAACATAAGACAACTAACGCCCACAAGTAATACCAAACATGACTTCCACGTCATGTAACCTTTCATCCCTGGAATCGCCCTTTGAGACCCGAGAAACGGGCTTCAAATCCCGATCTATCGGGATAGGGCGCTGGCGTCAACGATAATGGGTTTTTCATAGCGAAAAAGAAATACCTGTGCAATACTGGCATCTTCTACGGCAATAAAGGATTACGCAAATCCCTCACACGAACTATCAGTTGCCTGTTCTGACCAGCGTCAATTAAAAATTATATTTCATCGGTAAAAAAAACTGACTTTTTTCATTACCTAACCAAGGTAAAATAGTAAGATATCCATAAATATATATTCAGTACGAAACAGAAACCAAACATGCTAGTTACAACCCGAATATATTTAATCTGAAAGTCACATAATGAAAGAATCCGAACAATCACTATACAGTTACGAAGAAGACAGGGAGCGACAATTTATGGAGGAAAAACGGATTGAAAATGAATTAAAAGACGCAATTCGCCTTGAGCAGGATAACAAATGGGACGATGCGCTGGCAATTTACGATCGCCTTGCCAATGACCCACACAATATTGAAAATCGCCAATATGTAAAAAATAGTGCCAAGAGCCTACGCGAAAAAATGAATGTGGCTGGTATCGAAGAAGAGAATCTTACCTCTGAAGAATCTTACGAAAATTCTCTCAAGGCATCAAACAACATCTTCTCGTTCGCAGGAAGGATTACGCGTTCAAGATATAACATAATCATATTTTTGGGATTTGTTTTTTTATGCCTAAGTACTTATGTAATACCAGCAATATTATATAACGCTTATGGATGGCTATCAATTTTGTTACTAGTAGTTTACGCCTGTGTGGCTATTGCTATTTTCTGGTGCGTACAGGCGGCTAATTCAAAACGATGTCATGATCGAAACAAAAATGCCAATTTTGGTCTCATTAAATTAATACCACTTATTGGTCATTCTATCTTTTATTTTGAAATGATTTTTTCAGCAGGAACAAAGGGCTCGAATATCTATGGCCCCGACATGGTGACTTATAATTTTAAATGCCCGATATGCCAAGCTAACTCGCAGTATTCTTATATGAGTATAGATATAATACAATGCCTTACATGCAAAAATGAAATTGAACTTATAAGTGATGATAAGGACAAGAATATACCTTATTAACAATAAATGAGAGAAATATTTTTCTCACCCAATCTTGCAATTCCTACCCAAAATCACTTGAATTCACCACATGTTTTGTTATCATACATGCTGAGCATAAAAATCAACTATGGACAGTTGAATCATATTTTGAGGATATTCCAGCAATGAAAACCTACGAACAGATAAACGACCGGATCGAATCAGGCACTGCGGTAGTACTAACGGCCGATGAGATCATGGATTATGTCGACAAAAAGGGCCTTGAAGCCGCCGCCAAAGAGGTGGACGTTGTCACAACCGCCACATTTGGCGCGATGTGCTCTTCAGGCTGCTTCCTGAATTTTGGCCATTCAACCCCCAAAATTCGCATGACCGAGGCATGGATCAACGATGTCCTGGTCTATACCGGCATTGCGGCAGTCGATGTCTTCCTGGGGGCCACCCAGATCCGCCACGGCGACCCGGCCAATATGTACCACCCCGGCGATTTCCGCTACGGCGGCGGCCACGTGATCGAAGACCTCATCGCCGGCAAATCACTGCAGCTCTTCGCCCTTTCATACGGCACCGACTGCTATCCGCTCCGCGAGATACGCACACAATTTACGATCAACGACCTGAACCAGGCCACGATGGTCAACCCGCGAAACTGCTACCAGAATTACAATGTCGGCATCAATAATTCCGACAAAACGATATATACTTACATGGGCCAGCTTGAGCCGAACCAGAAAAACGCGAACTACAGTTCAGCCGGCCAGCTTTCCCCCCTGTTAAACGACCCCTTCTATGATACCATTGGCGTGGGAACCCGCGTATGGCTGGCCGGAGCCCATGGGCATGTTTATTCCGAAGGCACACAACATGCCGGCCACTGCGAACGAACGCCCGGCGGCGTCCCAACCGAAGGGGCCGGCACGCTGGCCCTGACCGCGGATATGAAACAGATGAACAGTGAGTTTGTCCGGGGAGTCAGCCTCCGGGGCTATGGGGTCTCCCTTGCGATGGGCGTCGGCGTACCGATACCCATATTAAACGAACAGATACTCAAACGAACCTGTGTGCGCGACCGGGATATCCTGGCACCGGTCATTGATTACGGCCATGACTATCCTCAAAAAACCGGTAAAGTCGTCGCACAGGTCAATTACGAGCAGTTGCGATCGGGACAAATTCAGATCAATGGCAAAAAAGTAGAGGTCGGCTCGCTCTCCTCCTACCACAAGGCCAATAAAATTGCCAATATACTCGCCGATGAGATCAGGCGGGGCGACTTCCAACTGGCCAAACCGATTGCGGCCTTGCCGAAAGAGTCATCAATGAAATCTCTTGAGAAAAGGGGTGAAAATTCATGAGTGACATGATTACCAAAAAACTAATGCTGTACTTCCCAAAGTGCGAATGTGAAAAACCGATCATCTATCACCTCGTCAAAGATCACGACCTCATCGTCAATATCTTTCGGGCCAAGGTCACACCCGAAGAAGAGGGCCATCTGGTCCTGGACGTCACCGGAACCCGGGAAGCGATTGACGCGGGGATCGAGTTCATAAAAACCTTCGACGTCACCGTCAGCCTCACCGGCATCGGGGTAGTCCGCGAAGATGACCGATGTACCCATTGCGGCTATTGCGTACCCTACTGCCCCACCGACGCCCTCAGGGTCGCCGACGACAAAACACGCGAAGTCCTCTACGACGAAACAAAGTGCATCGAATGCCTGGCATGTGTCCGGATCTGCCCCTTCGGTGCCTGCACCTCGACATTTTAACCCGTGAATCATAAACGAACCTGCCAAACATTTATCCATAAAGAAGCCGTCTTCCGTATCTGCTCTGACCAGTACGATGCCGTCACAGACGAGATCCTTCGACAACGGAAGATCCTGGAGGCATATATCACCGACCACCCGGAATTCCAGCATGCGTTCGAACCCATTGAGCTCAAACCAAACGCCCCGGAGGTGGCCCACCGCATGGCCCACGCCGCCAAACGCGTAGGACTCGGCCCCATGGCAGCAGTCGCCGGTACCATGGCCCAGCTGGCCGTCGAAGCCGCACTAAACAAAGGAGCCAAAGAAGCCATCGTTGAAAATGGCGGCGATATTTACCTCAAAACAACCAAGCCGGTCATCATCGGCCTCTACGCCGGCGACAACGACAAACTCAATAAACTCGCCTTCGAACTCCAACCCGAAGAAACCGGCATTTCGATCTGTTCATCCAGCGGCAAGATGGGCCATTCAACCAGCCTGGGCAATTGCGACCTGGCAACCGTCGTCGCTAAAGACGCCGCCCTGGCCGACACCGCAGCAACCCACGCCGCTAACTGCGTTAAAAGTAAAGACGATGTCGAAACCACACTAAACAAAATTGCCGCAATCGAAGGCATCGATGGCATACTCATCATCAAAGAAGGCCAGATCGGCCTGGCCGGAAAATTGCCCAAACTTGTGAAGCACTCTTGAGTTTTTAACAGACCTAAAGAAAATTACCCATAAACCCTTTACATGGCCCTCAAAATATAGCCTAATTCGTAGACTAATATTCTAACTCACATATCATTTTACTGAACAGGAGTAGAACATGAGCAAACAACTGATAGTAGCGGCCGTTACGTTCACGCTTATTCTAACGACTGGACTTGGGGCAGGAGAGCTGGTCAACCTGGCACCACAGGCGAAGGTTTCGGCCTCAAGTGAATACAGCGGTGATTATCTGGCACGCGGGGCTATCGACGGAAAGATTCCCGGCCCGCTTAACAAAGAGGACATGGATAATGCCTGGTGCGTTCGCGGGGCGGATGGGTTGCAGGGTGAATTTACGCTGACCTGGCCCAAACAAGTGGAAATTGCTGAAATTATCTATTTTGGGCGTACCGGTCAGATCATGGAAGAGTGTTTTAAGGACTATGAAGTCTACCTGGATGATGATGCAACACCGGTGAAAAAGGGCGTTTTCCAGATGCGCCACGGGCCCCAGCGGGTCAGTATTCCAAAAAGCAGGGTAAAGAAGGCGCGTATCAAGTTTCTTTCAGCCTATCCGGGGGCGCAGAATCCCGGTGCCTCGGAAATAGCCGTTTTTGCCGGTTCGCCCAGCGACAAACAGCTTGCTGACATGCTGCTTAGCCCGGATGAGCGGACACCTGAATCTATTCAATTGCGTAACGGCATTCTCAATGGCAGGATGGGGTTCCGGGATATTCTACTGGTCAAACGTCATCCCATGAACATATCACATGTGTATGTCTATCATGCCGAAGGCTATCAAAGCGGCGGCGGCCTTTATGTTTATACGCCCGACGAAAATGACGGTAAGATGCGCTGTATTGTCGATTCATCTGAAGGGATGATCTCCAGTGCCGATCTTTCTTATGACGGTAAGGAAGTTGTATTTGCCTGGAAACGCGGCGGGCTCAAGCTTTGTAATCCCGTAGCGATGCTGGATGATATGGACCGCTCAGTACCGGACAATAACTACCAGATATATAGTGTCCATATCGACGGGAGCGGCCTAAAACGACTCACAGATGGGGCGTCTAATAATCTGGACCCTTCATGGCTGCCTGATGGCGGGATAGTCTTTATCTCTGACCGCAAACCGGCTTTTGCCTATTGTTATGTCGTCACCTCGCCGGTAGTCTATCGGATGGACCACGACGGTGAAAACCAGAAGCGGCTTTCGGCCAATTACCTGATGGACTTTACCCCGTCGGTGCTCAATGACGGACGGATCATCTATACCCGCTGGGAGTACGTTGACCGGGCGGCCTGCCCGATCCAGAGCCTCTGGACGCTTAACCCTGACGGGACCGGCCTGACGGGGTTTTACGGCAACCGGGTGCTCGCACCGGGTACGTTTATGGATGCGCAGCCGGTGCCGGGAACCAATCAGGTGATCGCCACCGCCACCAACCATAACGGCCCTTGCCGGGGCGGGATTGTTTTGATCGATCCGGCCAAAGGGGCCAATGCCAAAGAAGCCGTTACGAACCTGACGCCGGAAGTTGACATCTACAAGACACGCTGGCAGTATGGCAACGGGTTGGAAGGGCCTTATGAGAAGCCCTTCCCAATTGACAAGGAAAATTACCTGGTGACCAGCAATGGTAAGTTGGAGGTGCGGAACTTTAGAGGCGATAAGGCAACACTCTTAAATCTGGATAGGGGACTCGGTTATTACAGTGCCCAGCCGATCCGTCCAACAAAACGGCCGCCGCTGATTACCGGAACGCCGATGGACCACAGCGTGAAACTTGCCAAAGACGGCAGCGTTTCGGGAGCCTGGGCGACCATATTTATGCGGGATGTTTATGACGGCCTGGAACCGCATGTCAAACGGGGGGAGATCAAAAAGATCGCCGTTGTTCAGGAGATTGAAAAGAGCACCCATTCACCTCAAAATAACATATGCCTGGATGGTAATGGCCGTCGTAATATCGCGGTGTTTGGCTTTCAGTTTCCGCTGGTTTCCTGCGGGGCGACTTATGCGCCGAAACGATTGTGGGGATTTGCCGATGTCGAAGAAGACGGCAGTGCCGCCTTTAGGGTGCCGGCAGAGGTACCGATTTACTTTTTGGCACTGGATGCCGAAGGTATGGCGGTCCAGCGGATGAGAAGTTTTACACACCTCATGCCCGGTGAGGTGCAGGGGTGCGTTGGCTGCCATGCCGACCGAAATTCAGCGGCTCCAAAAATGGCCCAGCGAAAACCGACCCGCTCTGTTGTCCAGGAGCTTACCCCGCCGAAGTGGGGAGTAACGGGATTCCGCTATGACCAGGTGGTCCAGCCGGTACTCGATAAGCACTGTATTAAATGCCATAACCAGCGGGAACAGCCCAAGGGTGTGGACCTTACCGGGGACAAAACGGACTTCTTCAGTGTTTCGTATGACATCCTGGCCCGCAAAGGGACCCAGGGCGAGAATGATTTTATGAACCACGGCAGCCCCGTCGGCCCCAAAGGGGACGCGGCGCGAGGAATGAGCCCTTACACGGAGTGGATATGGTCGATTAACGGTGCCGGGCATAATGTGCTGGAAATTGAACCGAGACGCTGGGGAAGCCCCGCCAGCAAACTGGCGGAGATTATTCGCAATGGCCATCCGGATAAGGATGGTAAACCGCGGGTAGAGGTCGCTCACAGTGAACGTCGCAATGTTTATCTGTGGATCGACCTGAACGTACCATACTACGGGACATCATCCTCCAACCACAAAAAACGGCTGGGCAGCCGAAGGATGTATCCTTACGAACTGGATACGGTTCTTGAAGAAGTGGCGAACCGAAGATGCGGCCAGTGTCACACCAAAGCAATCCCGCGAAAATACTATACGCGTATGCTCAAGCCGGAAAATAACAGTTTCATGCTTGCCCCCCTGGCCAAATCTGCCGGCGGCACTGAAAAATGCGGGGAAATAATATTCAAAACCAAAGACGATCCGGACTACCAGAAAATCATGGAAGTATTCAACCCTCTCCAGAAAATGCTAAAGCAACGTCCACGTGCCGACATGCTGGCTTTCGAATCCGAAGCCCGAAGATAAAAAATAAGGCTATCGGAACGTTGCAAGAGTTCTTTTTATTTTTTGGAACACAGAAAATCACGGCATCTCAAACTTATACTCGTCATGCCGTATCGTCAGCACCGGACAGGGAGATTTTCGGACCACTTTTTCTGTCACGCTGCCCAGGAGTATGGAAGCCAGGGCGCCGTGGCCGTGGGTACTGATAGCGATCAGGTCTATTTGTTCGTCGCGGGCGTAGTTGATGATCTCAACAAAAGGTCGGCCGTTGACCATCTTTTTGATAAGTCGACCGTCAAGCCCACTAAGGTTTTCGGCCACAAATTTTTCCATCTCATGCCGGGCAGATTCGAGAATTTCATCTTCTGATATTGTCACCGGCACCGCGCTTTCCCCGCCTCCCATCCAATACTGATACGAATCATCGATCACATGCAGCAGATGAAGTTCAGCATTGTATTTATCCGCCAGGTCCAACGCCATCGGTAATGCCGCCAGAGAATGCCTGGAAAAATCACTCGGATATAAAATCTTCTTTACTTCTATCATAACACTATCTCCTTATTTAGTACGTCAAACCTGTTATCAGCATTTCTATCTCTATTATAAGTGATATTTATGGCGTTGTCAATATCGACGCCCACGAAAAATGTCTATCTGTCAAAGCCCGTTCCCCCTTTAAAATGCGGAGAGCAGGGCTTAAAAAACTTATGCCGTTGGCGTCAATTTTATATTGAAATACACGATTTTCAAGGTAAAATCAATATTATGACTGACAATCCTGACTATATCCTGGAAATTGGTGACCAACGCATTGTGTCACCCCAGCCCGATGAGACTGACGCGGCAAATATGGGCCGAAAGAAGGCAGGCAATAAGAATTATATCAGTGTTTTGTTTGAATGCTGCTCGGCCTATCAGCGTATTTATCGCAATAAAGCGGGCACCGCCTATGAAGGACGCTGCCCCCGCTGTATGAAGCCAATACGCATCGGGATCGGCCCGGGTGGGACCGATAGCCGTTTTTTTACGGCCAAATAATCCGCTTCCCTGCTGCCACCATCCCCGCATCAGGCTTTTATTTTGACGCCTATATGATTTTTCGGTAATTTTTCACAGTTTTTTAGACTAAAATAGGCCCTTCAGTCGTCACAAGAGTGATCGAACGTTCAATCGTCGCATGCGAGAGACTATTTGATATGCAAGATACCAGGATTTGTTCATGCAGGTGGGATTCCTGCAGTACACCGGTATCAGTTGAGGATTTGGCCATGCCCCATGACCGGCAACTCATCGAAAGACTCCACCAGGGAGACCCACACGCCTTGCGCACCTGTTATGAGAGGTACAAAGATACACTGCTGACGACCGCCGCCTGCCTGCTGGGCAGTATCCCCGCGGGTGAAGATTGCCTGCATGATGTCTTTGTGCAGTTTGCCGCTGACGTTCGAAAACTGGGCACCGCCGAAAATCTCAAGAGCTATTTGACAACCTGTATCGCCAACCGGGCACGGGACATGCTGCGACAGCGGTCGCGGCAGACCATGGCCATGGACAAAATCGCGCAAATGTCAGAGCCGCAAACAACCCCGCCGCCCCAACCCGCCAAATCGACCGACAGTGACCAGGCCACTGCGGCGTATCGGGCCCTGGGCCAATTACCCGACTTGCAGCGGGAAGTGATCACCTTGCATCTGCAGGGGGATATGACATTCAAACAGATCGCCCGGTCACAGCACGCGTCGATCAATACCATACAGAGCCGCTATCGATACGGCCTGGCCAAGCTGCGACAGCTTCTGGGAAAAGGAGCAAAACCATGAACCCCGCAGAAAATAACATAGAACGTCACGTTAAAGAAATCAGCTTTAAAACCCGTGACGACCTGGATGCACAGATTTTATCTGACGCCCTGGCCGCCCTGGACCATTCAAACGCCCCGCCCGGGCCTGACGAACCCATACGAAGAATGAACATGAAAAGTTATATGCCATTATTAGTCACCGCCGCCGCAGTGATCGCCATCATCGTGGGAATTGTCCAGTTTAATCCAGATCCAAAAGTCAGTAGCAAAGATCCAATCGCGGCCAATAAACCCGATATCGCGGATTCATCCACCACGGATTCCCTGGTCCCACTTGAAATCGAATTTCCTCAAGCCATGTTTGTCGGAACACCCGCCAACCTCTCTTCAATTCCGAATCTGGAGCCTATAAAACCTGAAGGGGATCTACGCCCTCCGATCATGGTCCCCAAAGGAACCAAAAACGTCGCACGGAACAAGCAGGTCTCGGCCTCCGATGAAGATCCGATCATCGGTTCGATGGGTATGATTAATGACGGAAACAAGCAAGCAGCCGATGGCAGTTATATAGAGTTCGCCCCCGGTCCACAGCATGTGACCCTTGACCTGGGCGAACAGCATAATATCTACGCCATTGCCGTCTGGCATTATCACAAAACCCAACGGGTCTATTTCGATGTCATCGTACAGACCGCCGACGACCCCGACTTTCTCACCCATGCCAAGACCCTGTTCAATAACGACATCGACAACTCATCCGGCATGGGCGTCGGGACAGATAAAAACTACATCGAAGATAACAAGGGAAAACTCATCAATGCCAGGGGCACCCGGGGACGCTATGTGCGCCTCTACAGTAACGGCAACAACCTGAACAATTTGAACCATCTCATCGAAATTGAAGTGTACGGCCAGCCGGTCGCAAAATAAATTACACTTCGATACCGACCTCCTCGACTCTTCACGACGGCATCAAACGTCATATTTCGATGCCTCAAAAAACCTATGACGCGGACCTTAACCTTCTATAATGTCTCGGCTTGCCAGACGTAACCCACGACCGGTACATCCACACATGGACATAGAACGGATCCTAAAAACAATTACATTTAAAGTCAGTAGCAACCTGAACGTCTGGATCCTATCCGACGCCCTGATGGCCCTGGCACATCCCAAAACCTCTTACGAAACAAGGAGAACACGCATGAAACACATTATCCCATTAGTCGCCACAGCAGCAGTGGCCACGATCGCACTGGCCATCGGCATAAATCATTCAAAACCGGATACACCCAATCCCCCCAAGCCGCTATCCCAAATAGAGACCGATGAAAATAACACCTCAAAGACCATTGCACTGGTACCCCTGAAAATTGAATACCCTCTGGCTCATACCAACGGCACCCCAAAACCACTAAAAGGCATGCCCAATATGCCCCCCCCGGCTAAACCCGGATTCAGACGCCCGCCGATGATGATACCCGAAGGGACAACCAATGTTGCACGGGGGAAACAGATTTATGCCTCTGATGATGATCCGATTATCGGTTCGATTGATATGGTCACTGACGGCGACAAAGAGGCGATCGATGGCAGTTTCATCGAGTTCGGACCCGGTCGGCAACAAGTGACCATTGACCTGGGGCTACAGCATAATATTTATGCCATCACCCTCTGGCATTATCACAAGAATGCCCTGGCAGCCCGGGTCTATTTCGATGTGATCGTCCAAACCGCCGACGACCCCGACTTTATCACCCATGTAAAAACCCTCTTCAATAACGACCATGACAACACCTCCGGCATGGGAATTGGCACAGACAAAAACTACATCGAAACCCATCTCGGAAAGATCATCGACACCCAGGGCGTTCAGGGACGCTATGTACGCCTCTACAGTAACGGCAACAACCTGAACCCCCTGAACCACCTTATCGAAATTGAAGTATACGGCCAACCGGTCAATAGTGACTCCAAAGCCAAAAGTTGACTCGCATCGTCCATATCAGCCGTTACGCGACGGAATCGGGACGTCAATATTACGACTGGGCAATGTCGCGCCGCAACTTAAACAGTTCCTTAAACGCCCGAAAAATCACCCGGATGCTCCCCCCGCTCTGCTCACCGGCGGTCCGGGGGTAGTGGGTGACACCTCGCTGGGTGATGGCAAAGCCCGCCCGTTTCGCCCGGGTAAGCATTTCAGTATCAATTAAAGCGCCGGTACTGTGCATCTCAATTTTATCGATCACCTCCCGACGATAAAGTTTAAAGGCACAGTCGATATCGCGTATCTCCAGATGGAACATCTTACGCACCAGCAGGCCCCACGCCCAGGCGTTCAACTTGCGTATCAGCGGGTCCTGGCGGTTCTGGCGATAGCAGGTGATCACATCATGCTCATCGGTCAGGTCCAGCAACCCCGGCAACTCGCCCAGGTCAAACTGGCCATCGCCATCGGTATAAAAAACCCACGCCTTACTGGCCGCCCGAAATCCGCTCTGCAATGCCCCGCCGTATCCTTTATTCTCCTCGTGATGTATCACCCGAACATACGCATGGCTCGCCGCCAGTCGATCAGCAATCACCCCGGTATCGTCCACGCTGCCGTCATCAACAACGATCACCTCGTAATTGGCACTGACTGAACGGGCGACCGCCAGGGCCTTCTCCACCATGCCCTGAACACTCTCCTCTTCATTATGACAAGGAAAAAAAAGGGTAAGACTTTCCAAATTTCGACTCACCAGAACCATCCTTCCTGATTCGGCCTCTGGATCTCACCTAACATCTCATTATACCGCGTAAATTCAGCATAATACTTTTTCTGTAGGTCCGTTTTTTTCTGATAGCCACAGAAGTCCGACAAGGCCCTGCAACTGATTGCCAGGGATATCAGGTTCGTTCGACGGCCAAATACATCCCCGCTGTCAACCCGTTTCTTCATCGCCTCCCGCTGACCGCTGAAATAATCGATAAGCCCGTCGATAACACCATTGATCTTATGTAAACGCATCCCGGTATTCCTGATCATATCGTAACCGTGATACGAAAAAGGATACTCAATTGATTGCAGCACGGCTAATCCCTTTTGTAAATGAGCCGACGTCCGACCCAGGCTAAACGCCCGACCGATAGTCATCTTTCGTGAAAATTCGTCGGGGAACGCCAGCCCTTCAATAGACGTTTTAAACAGGTGGCGATTCTCCGGGGCCTCCTTATCCGCAAAGATCACGCTGCGATTATCCCAATAGACCACCGCCCAGTCATTCGCCTTGGTGAGCAGGTTGATTTGCGTCTCGGACTTGCTACGCGAAAGCAACGCAATATTCACCCCTTCAGCTCTCAAAAGAGCGCCGTACAGATCCGGGTCGGCATTGGCCAACTGCACCAGCTGGTAATAAAGCTCGTGCCTCTTTTCCGGCACATCCGTCGGGCTGGAACGTTGCCTGTCCGTCTCGCGAACCGCCTCGATCAGTTTCTCGTACATTTTCGGATCACTTTGTTTTAATTTAAACCGGGTGATCAATTGATTTATCCCCTGACGATACCGCTTAACCGCTATAAATAATTCGGGGACATCCAAGGCCAGCGTTCGAATTTTCGCTTGCAATGAATTATCCTTTTGCGCCCTGTCAACCAGGTCCTCATAATCGCTTGACGTTTTGAGCGATAGCTTATAGGCACCCGCCAGCTGATTCAATGCTGATTCCGCACCCGGGTTCCGCTTGGGCAAGTAAGGCTTCATATGATTATAATGGGTAAAGTGCGAGACGCGATAGGCCGCCTGGGCCCTGCCGTCCATATAGACTTTACAAGGCGGCTGGCCGTTATCTTCGCGCGGCGTCTGGCCAAAAGCAACATAACCGCCATTGGTCCATTCATTAAAAACGACACCGGTAATTTTGTTCGCATCGAAAAACTTCATCGCACGCACCGGCTGATCATCAATCCCGACCATATTGCGAAATACCGTCTTCTTCTGACCATCGATCGCCGGACGATAATAGATATCCTGCATCGCACAGACATAGACCCACCCCATCACCACCACCGCCAGGACCGATAGACCCGCCAACGGTAACCCCGCCCGGAAACTCATCGGCGATAATTCCAAGGGTTGCCCCTGGCCATGCTTTTTCCGGATCCGAACCATATTGATGCAATCCTGCACCATGATCGCCATATAGGGCGAAAGGACCACGCCGCCGAGGAAAATAAACCGACGGCTCTTGATCGACATAATGATCGTAATACCAATAATACCCAACTGGGCCAGGTCCAGTTTCGGCCAGGGCGTCGGGTCCGCTTCCTGACGCTGACGCTTCTTCCGCGGTTCAACCCGGGCGGGTTTCATAAAAAACAAAACAAACCAGGCAACAAAAATCAAACCAAGCAGTCCCAAAAACCATAAGTAGGGCACTTCATTACCAAAACCACTCTCGTCGAAGATCGGTTTCCATTCAATAACCTGCCGCCAGATTTCCCCCTCGTTCCCTACCGCCACCAACAGCGGGTGTATCAGATTCTCAAGGCCGTAGGGACTGAAAATCGCCGGGACAGCAATAACAATTCCCAACCCCGCCACTAAAAACTTCAACCCTCTCCCGCCGACCTGCACAATCCGCCCAGGCCAGGGGTCACCAAACAATGCCATCACCCCATAGCCCCCCACCGCGATAACAAAGATCATGATCGCATAGATAAATCCACCATGAATATTCGACCAGATCACCATCACCGGAAACATCCACAATATCGCCTTAAAACGCCCCTGCTTCCAATAACTCAAGAGCAATATCATGATCGCCGCGAACAGGATCGTACTGACGTTCGGCCGAAGATCCACAAACGACCGGCTCAATAAGATCCCAAACGACACCGCGCCCGCCGCAATCGTCGGATGGGCGCCCAGCACCCGCGCGGCCCAGTAGGCAAATAATGCCGTGAGCACCGCCTGGATGAATTTATACCAGACAATTGAATTCTCACCCAACCCTATCTTCATCTTGTAAAACAACACGTGAGTCAGCCAGTTCTGATTGATCCAACCATCGTACCCCTCCTTTTCAGGGTCATAAGGCCGGGACCGCTCGCCAAACGGGTCCTGCTGGGTAATATGAATGCCAAACAGGTCCAAAACCTTCATCTGTAAAGTACGGCCTTCCTGCTTGGTACACCAATCCCCCAGGCTGTAACGACCACACGCCATCGCCACCCAGGTATCCCCCCCGCCAATCGACTTATCAGCACTATGCAACGCCGCGGCAATGACCAGAAAAACACATCCCAGCCACATCAAGCGAGACAGAATATTTTTTTTCTCATCCGATACCCGGTCAAGGTTATCGGACACAACGTCCTTCGATTCCATAATTTATCCTGATTACGAGTATTTCCAGTATCAATATACACTAGATGAATGCGTCAAAAGTCAATATTGACACGTAAATACATCGATTAGACACCAGATTCAACCTACTAAAAACTTATGGCACTGGCGTCACACTAGAACATTCATCGTCCACTTATTGGAAAGTCTTTGCAGAATCCTCGCCCTACGGTAAAAACTTTGTCACCGCCTTGAATTTTTCGGGCAGATAGGTTTTTACCACAAAATCCAACCCATGCTTGGCAAAGGCCTGCTGCTCCACACGGACACCCGCCTTGAGCATGACGTTAATCGCCTTCTGCCAGGGTTTATAATGCTGAACAAACGGATCATTCTTCAAAGCGTCCTTGGCCCGCTTGACATCCACCTCCTTGAGCGGATGGGTCGGCAGGTCATAATCTATCACATCTTGCGGCGTGACACCCAGAAAACGGGCCTTGGGCACACAGAAAAACTCGTTCAGATGCGCCGCGTTTCCTGAACCCACTTTTAACGTCCGATAAATATTAAAATAACCATACGGATCGCCATCGACAAACGCATAGACTGGAATTTTTAAACTGTCGCTCAAACGCCGGATAAACCGCCGACAGGCACGGGTCGGCACCCCTCCCATACTGACCAGGATACAATTAGCCGTATCCCAATAGCTGTATTTATGCAGACGCTGGAACATCCCGGCGGTTTCGATCGCCAGGATGAACTTCGCCTTACTCTTAAATTCCAAATGCTCGACATCGATCGGAATCGAATAGGATCCCGAACCGAACTTCGTACAATCAATCCGCAACTTCTTTCCGGTCGCCTGGTCCATATCCATCACCACCAGTCGTCCGGCGATCTCACCCCCCTTTTCTTCCGGCACAAACCGCAACTGCTCACGGATCGTCCCGAACATCGCCTCAATATCCTCCATCACGGTATCCGATTCAGGCTGTTCCTTAAACCCCGCTTCCGCCCAGTTCTTACTGATATAATAGGCCTCCCGCTTGGTGGCCATATCATCCATCTCGATCAGCTCCTTACTCAGCGCCATCATCTTGAGCGTCTGGGCAAAGGTCTTAACGGTATTCACCGTGAGGGTTCGCTCTTTGACGTTCCCTTTCAGCTCTAAATAGCCGCTTTTCGGGCTGTAGGACACATTCGCCAGCGACCGAACCGGAATCGTCATCTTCGGCGCCTTGGTATCCATGATATTCGCCTTAACCGCCTTGGCACTCCCCTTAATCTGCCCTATCACATCTACTTTTTTTCGTTTTGCCATCCCTGATCACCTTGAAAAAGTATTATTTCCTGTATGTACACATAATAGTCCTCAATATTATGATACTAACCAAATTTCCCTGTCTATGCAAGCTTTCAACTCTCCTGTAAATCCTCTAAAAAGCCCAATATTTCACTGTTAACAAAATCCGGATTGTCCATACAGGCATTATGCCCTGCGTCTGGTACAACCAGGAGCCTGCAATCCGCCTCCCGGGCAGCCCATCTCGGTGATAATCGTTTTATCTGCCCCAGGCCGACTATAGTATCCCGCTGACCATAGGCCAGCAGCATCGGAACGGTAACCTGATACCCCGGCTGATAATGGTCGCAATGGAGAATCGCATTCCAAATCTTGAGAATATCCCCTTTAGGTACCTGCCGAGTCAACTGCCCGGCCTGCTGACGGGTTTCACGCTTTCTGCCGGCACACCACCCGCCAAACCACCATATCAGCGATTCCGGGCATATTTTAAAGACCAACGGGGAAATCAGCGACATTAATTTCAAACCGGCCGTTCGCTTCGTCGTGATACACAAACTATCAAGTACCACCAACCCACGGACCCGTTCGGGATGATAAAAAACCATCTCCTGCGAGATGAATCCTCCCATTGAAATTCCGATAAAAACCGCTTGTGCGATTTGCATCTCATCCAGTATCGCCACCAGGTCATCGACGGCCATTTTGATCGAAAAGCCCTCACCCATCGGTCGGGATAGCCCATGCCCCCGCACATCCCAGAGCAAAACACGGTACCGTTCCAGTAACTCCGGCATCTGCCGTTCAAAAAGCCGATGATCCATCGTCATCCCATGGGTCAATACCAGCCATGGCCTATCCGGCGGACCACCTGTCCAATAATGGATCGGACAACCATCCCGTTCTAAAATATGCAATTGCATGACATAAAGCTCACATATGCATTCGAAAGTGTCATTGATTCATATTGAACGATAAAGCCCTGCTGGCCAGGGAATTAACCTATAAAAAAGTGCGAAAGTTAACCCCATGCCGTTCCCGGCTTAACCCTTTTTCTTGAGCCATTGCTCCACATTCATCGCCAGGACCTTCACGTCCCGCTTGACCAGGATATGTTCCATGATCTGATTGGGCACCTTCAGTTTGACCATCGCCTTCTCAACCCGCTCCCACATTTTTTCTTCCTTGGGTGTATCCATTGCCAGGTAGAGATCGGTCACCAGCTCCTGCAACTTCTGGAGCATAATGGTATCCATATTTTCATAATAGCGATTGATAACGCCCTGCTGATATTTTGAATAATCTTGTTTTGCCATAGTGTTTTTCATTGTTAATGGTTTAAGATGCCAGCGTTAAAATAGTTTTACAACTTTTAGATCGCCCTTCAATACACTGATAATGGGCTTCAAAGATGGTAATGACGCTGGCGTCAATATTAGTTTTTTTTACTTTTCTGTCCTGACGTCTGAATTATTTTCCAGCCTATCATAGCCGATATCAGGTAGCCTGGCCACATCCAGTTTAAAACATATTCGATTGTCCAATATTCTGCCGCCTTGGCCAATAGAATGAATACAATGCTCGATAGACCCCATGCCCCCCCCATGATCAAGGCCATACGCATACCCAGGGTCAATCCGCTTGCAAACCGCGCGGCATTGGCCATCATCGGGTACGCACCCATCACGCAAAAGCCCGCTGGAGCCAGCAGGAAAATCGCCGCAGTATATTCTATCAATTGTAAGTATATCACCATCGGCACTATCCCTAAAAATAATGCCAGCGTACAAACTCGGATATCATCCCTTTTGCGTGAAACAAAACCCCAGAATAGCGTACCAAACGCAGCGCCACTTACAAACATCATATTCGCCCGCCCGCCCCAGACCAGGGAAAAATCCAATTCGTTCAAACGAGTCGGTAAAAAGCCCATCGTACACACAATCGAAATACAAGCCGGCACCGCCATCAGCCAAACCCACCAGAAAGAAAGGCTATTATGATTATCAGGGACCGCTTTATCTGAAAATTCCTGAGGTACTTCTTCAGCGGCCAGAGACAATTTCAAACCATAGATAGTCGCCACAAAAACAATCGCTATCGGAGCAAAAATCCACATGCTGCCAAAGCCCCATCGCCCGACCAGCTCCGATGACATCCACGCCCCACCGCCATAGCCTAATATACCGCCGGTCATAAATATGGCTGAACAGGTCGATGGCGAGATAATCTTAATGGTATGAACGGCCCGAAAACCTTCCGGATGTACCATGGCAATACCAATACCACTGACTATCACTATAAAAAACAACCAGAATGTCGCATGGCCATCTGGCGGTAATACACCTATAAACACTACACTCGTCGCCAACACCACTCCGATTGGCAAAAAGAACACCGTCGTTTTATCACTTCGCAAATGCCCTACCAGCATCTGAACGCCATTACAGACCAAACCCATCACTATGATAAGCCACCAGGAAGACATATCCGATATCGGAAACTCATGCCGTATCTCTGGGAGCAAAACCGGCAGCATTCCACCGAACATATCAACAAAATAGTGAATCGCAGTCAATGACAACAACCGAGACCATTGAGTTATGACCTCATCGCTAAATTTTGTATTTTCCTCGATAGACATCCGCCGGATACTTTACCTTATTACGTTTCATTTTTTCAAAATAGGCCTCACTCAGATCAAATCCCATCGTTTGAACGATCGCCAGAATATAACTGAACACATCGGCCACCTCTTCTTTGACCAACGCCATCTGCTCGGGATCATCAACCATCTTACGGGATTCTTCCTGACCGATCCACTGGAAATGCTCTAATAGTTCCCCAGTTTCAATCGCCAACCCCATCGCCAGGTTCTTGGGCGAATGATACTGCTCCCAATCACGCTCATTAACAAATTCCTCCATATGCTCCAGCATCTCCTTTACCGTCGTCTTATCATCCGCCATAGTTTATTCCTTTCAATAACATCGACCATTTGAGATGCAAAAATATAAACGCCCATTCTCAGTTTGTACCGGGAATGGGCGTTTGTTGATTATCTTATAATTAAGCAAATTTCTTCTCACTAAGCCGTTCATACGCTTCGATGTACCGCTGAAGCGTACCTTCAACCACATCATCAGGCAGCACCACGCCGGGCGGCTGTTTGTTAAATTTAATATCTTCCAGGTAGTTTCGCACATACTGCTTATCAAAGCTCTCCTGCTCACGTCCGGGCTGGTATTTATCGGCCGGCCAGAACCGAGACGAATCGGGGGTGAGCACTTCGTCGATTAAGATAATCTCGTCGCCGTCAAGGCCCCATTCAAATTTCGTATCGGCAAGAATAATGCCTCGCTCGGCAGCGTATTCAGCGGCCTTGGTATAAATTTCCATACTTTTGGCCGTCACATAATCGGATGCCTCTTTACCAAGAATCTCCTCGGCCTTCTCCGGGCTGATATTTTCATCATGGAGCCCCTGCTCGGCCTTGGTCGAAGGGGTAAACAGCACTTCAGGCAACTTATCACATAACTGCAAGCCGTCAGACAGTTTGATATCGCATACCGTGCCCTGCTTTTGATATTCCTTCCAGCCCGACCCGGCAAGATAACCGCGAACGATACACTCGACTGGCAAAACCTCCGTCTTCTTAACCAACATGCTCCGCCTGGCCAACTGGTCACCATACTGATTGAAAGGTTCGGGGTATTCGTCCACATTGGCGGTTATGACGTGATTTTTCACGGTATCAGCCAGCCAGTCAAACCAGAAAAGCGATATCTGTGTCAGCAGAGCCCCTTTACCGGGCACGCCATTTGTCATGATCACATCAAACGCACTGATCCGGTCACTCACGACAAATAAGAGCTTGTCACCCAGGTCGTAAATATCGCGAACTTTACCCCGCCGTGGGGTATGACCAGGAATTTCTGTATTCAATATAACATTTTTACTCATTGTATCAATCCTTTATATCATTTAATCCTGGGGACTGGCAGCCGCCTCTTCAACCGGCTCCGGCCGTTTTGTTTTTCCCCTGTAAACCATCATCGCACGCGGGCATTTTCCGGTCGCTTTATCACGCTCGGCGTCCGTGCCATATTTTTCATAATCGATAACCGCCAGGTTATCCTTGATCGTAAACATCTCTGGAGCCATCTTAGCACACAGTGTACAGCCGACACACCCCACCTTGCAATAGCCGCGAACCTCCTTGGCCTTATCATGCGAGGCACAGGCGATCACCAACATCGGATCTTCCTGCATCGGCATCAACTCGATCAACTGACGCGGGCAGGCAGCGACACACGCGCCACACCCGACACATTTTTCATAATTAACCGTCGCCAGACCGTCAATGACATCAATGGCATCAAAATCACAGACTTTTACGCAATCGCCATAGCCCATACAGCCGTATGGAC
>JAIPFO010000010.1 GCA_021736565.1 Phycisphaerae bacterium
TTCGGGCCCAGCCTCATGACCGTCAATTTATCCATCGGGTATCGCTCCATTAATTCACCCAGTTGATCATGGCCGATCCCCCGGATAATTTCCAGCTCTTCCGCCAGGGTTTTATATTCATGGCAGTATATCCAGTTGCTCCCCAGCGGTACCAGGCGGCCCATCGGGATCTCACCGCTCAGTGTCATCGACGAGGCGATCTTGTTAATACTGGCCGACAGTTCCTTCTCGGTCACCCCGTCCCGGCGAACTTTGGCAAGGCAGTCTTTTACGATCTGAACCACTTTTTCGCTATCTTCCGGATTGCAGGAGGCATAGGTGTAATAGGCGCCCGTTCCATCCATCGGGTCATAGTCAAAATCGGCACAATCGGCAATCGCATTATCGACCAGGGCCCAGTACAGTCGCGAGTTGGTGACATCGCCAATAATACTGGCTAATACCCCTGCGCCATATCGCATGGCGTCCTGATTCGATGGGGCCGCGGTCATCATGCAGAGATGATTTCGTACGACATTCTCTTTCTCAATCGCTTCAAATTGCCCTGTCCCGCCAAAATCGCTCAATTCGCGTTTGGGATTACTTGATTCCCAGTTGCTGCAGAGTGCTCTGGCCTGTCCCACCAGCTCATCCCAGTTGACGTTACCCGCACAGGCCAGCACCATATTATCCGGGGCATACCGCCGGTTAAAGTAATCACGCATCTGATCGCTGGTTAACGCCGTAATACTCTCGACCGTTCCCAGGACGCTGTTACCGCAACAGTGGTCTCCGAAATGCAGGTGTCGGCAGCGGTCCATTACATCGAAATTGGGCATATCCTTGTACATGGCGATCTCTTCCAGGATCACCCCTTTTTCCGTTGTGAAGTCACTATCCCGCAGTGCCGGACGCAGTAGGTCCGCCCATAAGTCTAAAATTCGCTCCTGATATTCCGGCAGGACTACCGCATAATAGACCGTATTCTCTTCAGAGGTAAAGGCGTTATATTTCGCCCCCATCTGGTCAAATTCCAGGTTGACCTCCAGGGCACTGCGCTTTTCGGTTCCTTTAAACATCATATGTTCCAGAAAATGGCTTACGCCCGACTCTTCCACCTGCTCATCCCGGCTACCCGTTCGGGTGAAAAATCCTACCGCCGTCGAGCGGGCACTGGCCATAATTTCAGCGATGATCGTCAAACCATTATCAAGTTGCGTATGTTTAAACTCCACAAATCACTCCTGTTGGGCCAGGGCCCTGGTGGGATTGTAACTGTAAGTGCTTTATTTGTAAGTGCTTACGTTTTTATTTTTTAGCCAGTCTTTCATGTGCTATACCGTCATATAGCAACCCGAAGACACAAGCTCATCAAAAGCCCCGGCATTGTACCAATCACCCCCCGGAAAAACCAGAAAAACTCTTATCATTATCCAGAACTTTATCCACAGAGAATATTTGGATAACCTTGTCTATTCCACTCTGGCAGATCAGCCCCGACGAATACTGGAAATATATTTTAATCGATACATTAATGTGGTAATATCTGACATACTTTTTTACAATTTTCAAGCGTTATGAATCGCCTGTTTGGATCAAGTTCAATCCGGAAAGGAGTATTGATATGACCGTGATGCACAGTCTCTATCGTGAATCGGGGAAAGTCGAGATAGACCCCAATGCATGTTCGCAATGTGGGGCCTGTGCCAGGATATGTCCCACAGAAGTATTGGCCATGGACAATGGAGAGATTTGCGTTCATCCTGATCGTTCATTTGGCTGTATCGCCTGTGGGCATTGTATGATGGTTTGCCCAAATAAGGCCGTTACCGTGACAGGCCGTGGCATATCCCCGGAGGACCTGTTGCCCATGCCGGCCCCTGAGAATACGGCCGGAGCAGATGAACTGGCTGCCCTGATGCAGACTCGTCGAAGTGTCCGCCGATTCAGTGACCGCCCGGTCGATGGTGAAGTTCTGGACCGCATCGTTGAAATGGCCGCGACCGCTCCGATGGGTATTCCGCCCTGGGATGTGGGCTGTGTAACGATTCGCACTCGCCAGGAGGTGAAAAAAGTTGCCAAAGAAGTGATTAAAGGCTACCAGGGATTCCTCAAGATATTCAAGCCCTGGCTTCTTACGATAATGCGACCCTTTATGGGCAAAGCAAAATACGATATGTTCGCCCATTTCATACGGCCACTGGCCCAATCATACGTTCAGGGTCACCGCCAAGGTCGCGACCTGCTCTTCTATGATGCCCCGGCGGTTCTGATATTCCATCATTCCCCCTATGCCGATCCCCCCGATGCCATGATCGCCTGTACATACGCCATGCTGGCCGCCGAATCGCTGCACCTGGGTACCACAATGATCGGCGGTGCACCGCCAATTATCCAACGCAATAAATCACTTTGTCAGACATTAGGCATCCCAGATGCAAACACCCCCTCCATTGCCCTGATCATCGGCCACCCCGCCACAAAATTCCAACACACCATCCAACGCCGTTTCACCAGCGTTTCAAACATGAGTCAATAAGGAAATATTGGTATCATTCGTTTTTACACGTTAATATTGACTTTTGACGCAATCATTAAGTTTGAATAATAAATGTAACATTCGGGTTAAGACTAAATGTCAAACCATCTTATTAAGCGAGCTGCAGATTGTTTCAGCTTTTCCTCTTTTTCTACTAAGCGTAAAGCAGGATAAAAATTGGAACTACTCAGCACTGTTTGCCATCCTGCTTTTTCATATTGTGAAAAATAATTTCCTATAATAGATTTTGTCTTTTGAATAATCCTGGAATCCCCATGTCGGGACAAAAAAACTTGCCCTTCTTTCAAATCATTTATGTCAGTTAACATAACTGTGATATACATATCCCAGGCATGTGCCATGGCTCGATCTGGAGTTTTACGATCACCCTGATTTCTGTCATTAAAGGCAAAAAGTTTCATGGTCATCAGATTTGTTGGTGATGGAACATAGAGTACCGCCTCCTTATTTTCAAGGCAATCCTCCAAAATGTCTGATAGTCGAACGGTTCTCAAATCTTCATCAATAAATTCCGCTTCCGCTGTGATGTGCCCATGCAGCGATGATTTAACGATTTTTAGTCTGTAGTTGTTTCTCGGTAACTCCTCGATGGGTGGGACAAGAATGTCTAGTTCTTGAGTTAAACCTTTTTTGAAACCGTGGTATTTCTTTTCCGGTTGAACGATGTATTCTAATTCATGGGTTATAATTTCATCAATAGCCTTTCGCTTAGATTCTTCAAGGAGGTCCTGTTTACTCAGCATCAAGTCAATATCCTGCGTGGCACGAATCATCTGCTGAATTTCATTGTCTTTTTTACAGAAACTAAGATAAATACCTAATCCACCACAAATAATTGGCTTAACATCTATTCTTCGGCAGGCTTGAGCCAGTTCACTCAATTGATTGAATATAGTATTGTCCATTTAATTTCACTCCCACGTCAATATCCCAAGAATTCGTTCTTTAAGCTGTTTTGCGATTTTTGGGCCTCTGGGTTGATCGTTAACCATTTCCAGGTAAAGTTCTAAATCGTCAACTCTCTTATCAAATGGTCCGCCTTGAGCGTTAAACCACACGCATGGATTTTTTGTTTCAATAAATGTTACGGGTCCAAATTCTTCATCTGGCCGGACAATACTCGAATTTATTTGCAGTGCCTTTTTTAGGTCTTTTATAGAGTTCAAATAAAGTGTAATTTGTTCTGTTACGCCTAACCCCATTATTTGGGCGGCATAAAAACCACAGTAGGCATAATCAATGCCCGCTTCATAAAATACGGTGCACAACTCATCTATATTGTCAACGTCATATTTATAACTGGAATTATTATTCCGCTTTGAATAATCAGAGTATCCTTGGGTAAGATTTTCTAAAAGCTGTTGAGGGCGTTTGATAACAATTTTAGGTTTTCGTGTAATCAACAGATCATCTTCCAATGATTTTAAGACCTTGGATACGGTTCCAAGAGTAATGTTGCCATTTCGACTGTTGATAAAATCTACTATTTCATACTGTGTTGAGAACCCTTCAGGCTTTAATAGCAATGCTCTACTGACAAGCGAAGAAGTGCCCTGGAAAACTTTTTTGATCGGTGCGGTATCCGGAAACTTGTTTGGGTTCCCTGTCCGTTCGATATAAATTCCAGATGGTATACTAATGAGCATATTACCTGAAAGGTCAATCCAGGATATCCCTTCTTCTAATAAAATCTTTGATTGTTTATTACCGATATAGGGTGCAACAATCATCGGGATAAGTTTTCTACTGCTAAATTCCGAGGATAAGTTTTTAAGAATTTTAGATTTCTGAGAAATAACTTTGGGGGTTGATAGTGTCAATATTTCAACCGCTGCCCTAAAAGATGGACCGCCCGAAATGGAGAATTCTATGATCGCATCTATATCGTATTTTCCAGCCCAGGCAACCTCTCGATCCATCCAGACAGGCACAAGAGGTTCGCACCAGGCTGTTTGGTTGGCTAATGTATCAATTATTTCGTTTTCTTTAAGTCTCATGAGTAATATTCCTAATATAATTATATTTCCTATATAGGATATATCGTATATTTAGGAATATGGCAATAGATATTTCCTAAAAAATAATATATTCCTGAATAGGAAATATGGCATATATAGGAAAATAGTAGGATAGATGAGACATCCGGGTTAAAATTATGTATTAAATGGCCGTTTTCGCTGCAATCGCATCGGCAACAACTGCCTGTCCATACGATATGCCGCCATCGTTGACCGGGAGCTTTCGGCTGAAGTAGGGGAGTAACCCTTTATTTTTCAATGCTTGGGTCATTCGACTGAGGATCAGGTCATTTTGAAAAACCCCGCCGGATAATGCGACACAGTCCGTTGACAGCTCATCGGCGATGCTAAGAGCCATCTGCTCCAAGGCGCCAATGATGAAGTTATGGAATCGGCCTGCTATTTTCCCAGCGGGAATCCCCGCATTAATATCCTTTACCAGAGCGTCAATAACCGGCGGCAGCAGTATGACCTTGCATTTCTCTCGTTCGGCAATTTCAATCGGATAGGCCAACGTCTCATCTAAATCGACCCTGTTTTCAAGCTCAATGGCCCCCTGGGCCTCGTAGGAGTTTTCCATGCATACGCCCAGAAGGGCGCTGACCCCATCAAACAGCCGTCCCAGGCTCGATGTTAGTGGTGAATTCACGCCCCGGCCGATCATCATGCCAACGGCTTCAATCTGTTTTGGGTCGATGTGTTTTAGTAACTCAC
This sequence comes from Phycisphaerae bacterium, assembly GCA_021736565.1. Lineage (GTDB taxonomy): Bacteria > Planctomycetota > Phycisphaerae > Sedimentisphaerales > SM23-30 > JAIPFO01. The sequence goes on from JAIPFO010000010.1 coordinate 5,272, forward strand.
ATCCTAACGCCACCCCTTTTTCCAGGCCATAGGCATCTACAAGATAGCTCACCGCCATTCGCCAGGGCTGACGGCTGGCGGCATCGCCGCCGGGCATGGGAATCTGTTGCAAATACCCTTTACGTTCAAACCGCTCGGGCCAAACCGCCATGGCCTCACAGCCCCAGACCGTCTGGTCGGTGCCATAACCCACGCCATCGGCCACGATCCCTACTACCGGTCCCGGCAAATTATATTCCCCCATGACCGCGGCGATATGGGCATGATGATGTTGAACCTTGATCAGCCGGACTCCCTCATACGACTGGGCGAATCGAGTTGATAGCATTGAGGGGTGCATGTCGCAGGCAATGATTCGCGGGCGGGCGCCGGTTAATGCGCCCAGTTTCTCGACGGTTCGCAAAAAACTTTCGTACGTCGTGGCATTGCCCAGATCGCCAATATGCTGACTGACAAACGCCTGCGGGCCTTTCACAAATGTGACTGTGTTTTTGAGCTCCGCCCCGACCGCCAATATATCGCCCTGACTTTTCCGATCAATTCCCAGGGCGGCCGGCACAAATCCTCGTGCCCTGCGAATCATCTGCGGGGCTTGCTGGAATGTTTTGACGACCGAATCATCGCAACTGGTGTATATGTCGCGATTGTGCATCAGGTACCCATCGGCAATCGCCCCCAGTTTTTCTAAGGCTCCTTCGTTGCTGCATTCAATGGGCTCGTCGCTATTATTACCACTGGTCATGACCAGGGCGGGATAATTTCCTGCCATTAACAAAACATGCAACGGCGTATAAGGCAGCATGATCCCAACATAGCGCGACGTTGGGGCGACCAGGTCGCTGAGGACCTCATTATCAACCCCTGGGCATAACACGACCGGCCGACCAACGCTTAAGAGCAATTCCCGGGCAACCGGATCAACTCGGGCCAGTTTCATGGCGGCATCGATATCACGCACCATCACCGCAAAAGATTTTGCCTTACGATATTTTCGCTCGCGTAACGCACCCACCGCCTGGTCGCTATCCGCCCGAACCGCCAGGTGAAATCCACCCAGTCCCTTGATCGCTACAATGTTCCCTTGTTCCAGCCAGTCAATCGCCATTTTTACCGGGTCGGTGGTTTCTATCTGTTTCCCATTTGTATCCGTCAGCCAGAGATGAGGCCCACAGACGCTACAGGCGTTCGGCTGGGCATGGAATCGCCTGTCCGCCGGGTTGTCATATTCCCCCTGGCACTTATCGCACATTTGAAATGGCCGCATGGTCGTATTGGGCCGGTCGTAGGGCACATCGGAGATGATCGTAAATCGAGGCCCGCAGTGGGTGCAATTGATAAACGGATACCGGTATCGCCGGTCCGTCGGGTCGTTTAGCTCTTGGAGGCACTCCTCACAAACCGTTGCATCCGGTGTGATCAAGGCCTTTTTGTCTGAACCGGTTTGCGAATGCTGGATGACAAAATCATTTTCTTCCAGAATAACCTTAACAGGATTGTTGGTCATGATTTTCGGGTGAGCCAGTAGCGGATGACCGGTCAGGATCATTTCTAAAAAAAGGGATAAAACCGCCGGTTTCCCCTGAACTTCGACCAGCACGCCTTCGGAGGTATTCGCCACATGCCCGGTAATCCCTAAACGGACGGCCAGATTATAAACAAACGGCCGAAATCCTACCCCCTGCACCGTTCCACTTATTGTCATTCTACGTCGTTGAAGCATTTAATCGCTCTTTTTGGAACTTACTTTACATCATATATATTGTACCCTATAAACCATACAATACCCCCTGTCCAATCAAATGTCAAAACAGAAAATACGTGTTCGTGACTCTTGCGGGAAAGTCGAGCTATGTGTAAAAAATGGTCTTATTAGACATTTTTTTTGCATTCAAGATACGCTTGTGTCGGCCAATAAAACGACGGCATTACGATTGTCTGGCTTGGCATGTGTCCCACAAAACAATTTTTCTCGAAAATAAGAACGTTCGCATTGGTCACGACTGAATTTTCTTTCGACCTCAGGGAGTTCTGTTGGGAAAATTGCCCGTACATATTTCACCTCAACCTTCAATTAGGCGTCCGGCGTCAAAAGTAATTTTCCCGTTTTAAAATTGCGATTAAAAATGCGGTATACGAGCGTCAAATCCCCGTCTATCGGGATACGACGCTGGCGTCAATGACGGCAGTAACTTCTGATGCTATTTCTGGGTAATGAGTTCTATCAGTCGTTCGGGGTTGGCTTCTTCTTCTCGGAGTTTGATGACCTTTGGTAATCGTTTTATCTTACGGGCCATGATGTCTTTTCGCTCTTCGGTCTGGTTGAAGCCTACGATGATCTGGCCTTTGTCGTCGGAGTCGTTTCGCTGGCCATGGCCGATGATTTTGTCGATATTGACCTCTTTGTTGCTAAAGGCCGAGGCCACACTGGTTAATGCCCCGGCACAATCGCGGACATCGATAATAAAAATCCAATATGATTCCAAAGGCTCACTCATTATAAATTCCTATAATTGCATGAAGTGACCAGGGGGGACCTGGTTGTTTATGGCGGTTACTGCTTCTCTGGTAGTGTATAACTACATATTTTCTCTTTGCCGGTCATCACTGCGATGGTTCCGGCGGCCAGGGCTTCCATTTCCAGCGATCCGGCAAAGACGATCACTGGTGCCAATCGTCCTACCTGCCGTCGCAGCTCTTTTGTGATCAGTTTACTGCGTGAAAGCCCGCCGGTCAAGATAATCGCGTCAAGATTGCACCCGGCCCCTACATAAGCGGCCCCAATCGCTCTGGCGATCTGATAAATCATGGCCTGGACGACCTGCCGGGCCTTCTGGTCGCCCTGGTCGATTCTTTCTTCGATGACTTCCATCCGGTCTTCACCGAGATAGGAAACCAATCCGCCCCGTTTGCTCAGTTCCTGTTTCAGCTGGTCTTTGGTAAATTCCCCTGAATAGCACAGATCGATAAGCTCATCGGTGGGTAATTGCCCGGCCCGTTGAGGGGTAAATGGCCCGCCGCCCAACAGGGCGATGCTGTTATCAACCATTTTACCTTTTACCATGGAGGCGATGGTCATGCCGCCACCCAGATGGGCGATCACCAGGTTCATCTGATCGAGGGGGCGATTTAGTGATTTGGCGGCCCGGCGGGCTGCCTGGCGAATGTTCAGGGCGTGCGAGGTGCTTTTTCGGGTGATGGGGGCATAGCCGGAGATTTCGGCGATGGGTGAAAATTCATCAACGATCACCGGGTCAACGGTATAGGCCGGCACGGCAAAATGGCAGGCCAGCTCTGCGGCCACGGGAATCCCCAGGTTACTGGCGTGGTCCATCTGGGGATATTTCATGACCGCCGCGTGAAGTTGCTGGTTTATCTCTACGTGGCCGTTTAGGCATTGGGCAATGCAATAGGTGCCGCCGGCGAGCTTTCCATCAGGGCGGGGCATGAATCCGCCCCGACCGGCTATCGCGTCAATGTGGGTAAAGCCAGAATCGATTAATTCTTTTTTGGCCAGGTCCGAGATTTTCCTGACCTGGCGGCTTCGCTTTTCTTCAGTATCAATGGCCGCGGTTTCATAGGCCATTTCGGTTTCAAGCAAACATTGTTCATTTTCATAAACGGCCAGCTTGATAGAGGTTGAACCGGGGTTTACCGCCAGGACACGAAGTTTTTTTTCTGGAGTGACTGCTTGTTCTGCCCTTTTTTCTTTTTTGGCCTTGTCGCTGCGATGAACATAAACGCTACATAGGGCAATCGATTCCAGCCGGGTTTCCAGACTGTCCGACCGTGAGAGGATGATATAGGGTTTAGAGAAGCCTACCGTGATCCCGGCGATGGAGGCCATCCCGTATTTGGTCATTGAGGCAATGCTTTTGTAGAGAATGTTGGCGGCGTCAATGCCCGGGCACACCAGCACATCTGCCCGGCCGGCAACCTCCTTGGCGTTTGGAAGGTCAGGCATTCCTTTGGTGACGACGGATATCTGGTCGGTGGCAAGGTCAAACGACAGCGGGCCGCAGACAATCGCGTTATCCCAATGACGTTTGGCCAGCTCCAGGCCAATGGCCGTGGAGGGCAGCGATGGGATTTGTTTTTCGTTTGCGGATAATATCGCAACTCGCGGGCGTTGCAGGCCTAAGACTTTCTGAGCGACATCCACGGCATTATCCACCAGGTCCACCATACGGCCAAAGTTACATACCGTGGTCATGCCCGCATCAGTCAATATCATAGGACGGCCTTCTCCGATAGGGGCCGCGTCGAAGATGCTGGTCAAGCTCACCGTGGGTCTGTCTGCCAGCTTGAGCATGTGGCGATTGATGATCGGTGTGGAAATACCCCCTTTGAGGATCATGTCAATACCGCCGGCCTTGACTCTCTCGACCGTCACCTGGCCGGCCTCTTCATCATTTTGAGCGTTAATGATATCCTGAGGGTCAATGTCGATTTCTAATTCCGCTGCCAAATGGATGATTTTTTCTTTTTGTCCGACCAGAATTGCCCGGGTGATAATCCCATGGTCTCTGGCAGATTCAACCAGCCGAAGGTCTTCAATGCGGTCACCACCGGGAACGATGACCGTTGTGCCGGGTAATTTTCCGGCAATCTCGACCAGGTCTGTTACCGATTCAGGGAACTGTTCTTCGGTGGTTTCAGTTGTGTGAAGATTTTTTTGCATGGCAGGGTTCTGAAAAAATGGTATAGATATGACGTATTATGAGCAGGCATAACTGCCAACAATGAAATTGTGACTCTCGCGTTAAAAAACGATTTTCGTATCTAAATCAGCCTTTAAGGTGCGAAAAAGGGGTATCAAATCCCGGCGCGCCGGGAATGACGCTGGCGCCAATTGTATATCGTAGCAGGGGTGCTTTATTTCAGCCAGCTAATAACGAATTGATGCAAGTCTGTAAATGTGACCTGACTGCTATGGTCAATATCCGACCAGTTGCACCAGTTATTGTCAGGGGTACAGGGGGTGGTCGTTTGCCACTGATGGGCAAACAGGGCGAAGTCGTTTATATTGACGGTGTGATCGCTGTCCAGGTCGCCGGGGATGCGAATCCCCTGGTAGAGGTAAACCTTGCCCCCGTAGGCCCCGATCACCACGTCGAGATAGCCATCGTTCGTCCAGTCGCAGACAAACGGGCGGGAACGCGGTGAGCCGGGCAGGTCTATTTCGATGCCATTGGCCGTCATGGCGGTATAACCCGCAAAGGCCGGGGCGGCATCCGTGCCGATATTGGCATAGAGGAGCAGCTGGCCATTCGTGTTGCCGCTGAGGATGTCTTTTTTTCCATCGTTGTTCAGGTCGCCGATAACGGGGCTGGAACGACCACCGGTTATGATCAGCGGCGTACTATTGGCCTGGGCATAGTGTTGCGATGGATAGTCCGGGGCGTCATCGGTGCCCGCATTGAGAAAGAGACTGATTTTTCCGCTGAGGTCGCCTGAAACGAGATCTCTTTTGCCGTCATTATTCCAGTCCACCAGGGAGGGGGTCGCACGACTGCCCACACTAATGTCACTTTTGTTACCGGGCGGTCCAACGGTCAAATAGGTACCGCTGTCGAATGTTGGATTCGTATCGTCGGGATCGGTGCTGTTATTGATGAAGATCTTTATCTTGCCCAGGGCCTCCCCGATCAGCAGGTCTTTGCGATGGTCATCATTCCAGTATACCACCCGGGGGAAGCAGCCTAAACAGCCGCTTGATGTGCATTGGAGGTCTGAGGTCGCCCCGCCGGGATCTTTGACCTGGGCGTAAAACCAGTGGGTAAAGAGGGGGGCTGCGGTCGTACCGGAATTCAGATATATTCGGACCTTGCCGGCATATCCGCCGCTACCTTCGCCCACGATCAGGTCGATTTGCCCGTCATTGTTCCAATCGGCGGTGCTGGGAACCGAATATCCGTTGGTAATAATGTCAGAGTCGACGGCCTGAACAATTTCCTCTTTGCTTAGATTAAACCAGGGTTGGGCTGACGATAGTGAGCATGTGGTCAGGATTAAGATGGATGAGATAAAAAACACTAAAACAGGTTTCATGGTATTAATCTTCAATTATCAGTTGGGGTTGGCATCAGCGTCATATCCCGATTGATCGGGACTTGGAGTCTATTTTCCGCAGCTAAAAGATGATTTTAAAGACGTAAAACACCTTTTGACGCGGGAATCTTGGTCAACCTTAACTATACAATAATAGCCATATAAAGTCAATGAAAATGACGATGTGTTAAAAGGAGGGGGGCAGGGGCAGGGCGTAATCTTTTGAAAGAGGGGGGTTACTTTTCTGGGGTGATCTCTTTGAGGATTTCGTTTATATAATCGGGTATTTTCGCCATGAGGGTCTCTGTCAGGTGCATTTGCTGTATGATCGCTTCCGGCTCGATCCCGAAAAATACCACCTCATCGGGGCATTCACCGAGTTGCTGCGATAATTCGATGACTTTGATTATATCGACTTCATGTAGAGATAGATGAGCCAGTTTTTTTACGGTATTGACCTGGTCAGGGGTAAAGCGTTTGATCGTCCCGGGTTCCAGGCTCATGAGGGCACAGTCGATTATTATAGCTTTCTTTTTGTTCGCAATGTAGTGCAAAAGTTGCATGCCGCCGGTGCCGCCATCCATAAAGTTTACGTCGGGGTAACTATCGGCCTGCTTTTGAAGTTCTTCGATTAAGTGAGTACCGATGCCTTCGTCACCCATAAGAGGGTTGCCCAGTCCGAGAATGATTGTGTCTTTGTTCATGGAAATTGTCTTTCATGCATTGTGTGGGCATGCAATTAGAAAAGCCTCCCATAATTCAAATGTATTATGGGAGGCTTGAATATTCATTGTTCAGTTGCTTTAAGCAACACGGTCTGCCTACTTAACGAACTCGACATTGAGCATATGGGTTGAGCAGGAAACACATGGGTCATAAGAGCGAACCAGCATTTCCAAACCCTGGCGCAAGGCGTCTTCGCCCTGGTCCATAAATTCAGGCACATATTTTTCAAAGTCATGCTGAATATTGGCGTGATTCTGATTGGTCGGAATACAGAGATTACCACCCAGGCAGATACCATTATCGTCGAACTCATAGCTGTGGAACAGAATGCCGCGAGGGGCTTCCACCGCGGCATAGCCTTTACCAGCCTTGGGTTTGACGTCAACTTTTTCCTGCTTGATCCCTTGGGTCAGCAGTTTGTCAATGATTTCAAGGGCTTTTTCAACTACGTGGGCCGATTCAACCAACTGGGCAACACTGTTCATGAAGGGGTTGCAACAGCCTTTTGTCAGGCCGAATTTCCCTTCAACAACTTTAGCCAGAGGTGAAAGGTGTTCAGCATTGTTGTTATAACGTGCCAGGGCACCCACCGCGTAGGACTTGCGATGCCATTTACCCCATTTAGCCGTCGATTGTGCGACAACATATTCATTCGCGACTGATTCCCACTGATTGACCGGTGTGCCTTCATCCAGATCTGTTGTGACAATGTCACCATGGTAGAAGGTGTATTGAGCCGGGTTCATATTACCTAGCGATACGTATTCGGTGTCTCTCTCGAAGGCGGGCAGTTTATCGGCCACGCTCAGGACGACTTCGACGATGGTGACCAGGTCTGCGACGATATCCTTGAGGCTGCCGGCCAGGTCTTTCAGTTGTTTTTCACTGGGAACCTGGCTCATGCCACCAGGGATCAGGGTCACCGGGTGTGTAATTCTACCGGCGATCAGTTCGGACCATTTATTGGCCACTCGATGGGCCTTGATGATCGTCAATACCGCATCGGGCGCGGCCGAGACCAGCGGAACAACGGACTTTGCGCCGAACAGGTCCGGGGCCACCAGGTAGCCCACGTGTAAAACGTGACTCTGAAGTTGCTCGGAAAAGTGCATCAGCAAGCGGATCATGTCGGTTTGTTCAGTCACTTCCAGTCCCAGGGCGTCTTCCACTGCTTTTGTCGCTACAAGTGAGTGACTGATCGAGCAGATGCCGCAGATACGACTGACGATGGTCTGGATGTCGTCATACTTTCGCCCGCGAATCATCGCTTCAAAGAAACGGGGTGCTTCGGGAACCTGCCATTCGACCTTCTCCACCGTGCCGTTGGTCGCATTAACGACAATATTGCCATGGCCTTCAACACGGGTGAGATGTTTTACGTTGATATCTATATTTTTGCTCATAAAGTTGGCCCCTGTTTGCTTCCAAATAATACCATTCTACTTTTCAAATCTTCAACGGTTAAGCCGTATTTTTCAAAGACGTCTTTAGCGGCATCGACATTCGGGTTATCGACATAACCCCGACAGCCGAAGCAACGATTATTAGCCGATGGACATCTGGCGCCGCAGCCGGCACGCGTGATCGGGCCGAGGCACTGCTCGCTATATTCCCAGCGACATATGTTTCCTTTCGCTTTGCATTCAACACAAACCGGATAGTCCGGAATTTCCGGCGTTTTCCCGATCAGCAAACTACGCAGGACATAAGTGAGCTCGTCATGTTCGACCGGGCAACCTTGAATTTTAAAATCGACTTTAACGACTTCATCGACCGCTTTGGTCATGGCCGTTTCAAGGTGCGGCATGTCCGCCGCATCGCCATAGACACATTTCTTAACATCATTCAGGTCAAAATTATTCTTTAGTTTGTTGACCCCGCCGATCGAGGCACACGCACCCAGCGCGATCAAAATAGATGCTTTACTGCGAATGTCTTTAATACGTTCTTCATCTTCGGGCCGGGTAATGGACCCTTCGATAATGGCGATATCATACGCTTCGCTCTGTTCGCTCATGGCCTCACGCCATTCGACTACATCCACAACGCCCAGCAGGTCAAGAATTTCTTCTTCCAGGTTGACGATCTGCAGCTGGCATCCTTCGCAGCAGGCAAAATCAAATATTGCGACTCTTGGTTTACTCATCTTATATGGCCTCCGGAATATCGGACAAATCGGAATAACGGAATACCGGACCACTTTGACAGGCATAGTGGTGGTTAATCTGACAATGGCCACATTTGCCAACGCCACATTTCATTCTTCGTTCCAGGTTTACAAATATATTTTCATTGGATACATTGGCCTGCTCTAAGGACATGATGACAAATTTATACATGATCGGCGGACCGCAGATCAGCGAAATGGCATTCGCCAGGTCGATATCGATCTGGTTCATGATCGTGGTGACCACCCCGACATTACCCGACCATTCGGGATGGGGTTTGTCGATCGTTTCAAGGAGTTGGACTTTGTCATTTTGGGCCCATCTGGCCAACTGATCCTGATAGAGCCGCTGCTCGAAACTGGCGGCACCGAACAGAATGGCCACTTTCCCAAAATCCTCAGGCTTGTCCAGGACATAGTTGATCAACGACCGCTGGGGCACCAGGCCGATGCCGCCACAGATAAAGACCAGGTCTTTGCCTTTCATGTCCTCCAGGGGATATCCATGGCCAAGGGGGCCGCGAATGCCAAGCTTATCGCCTTCTTTCATCGCATGGATCGCATTGGTAACCCGGCCGATCTTTCGGACGACCAGGTCAAAGCCACTTTTGGTTGGCGAGGAGGTGTTTGAAATCGGTGCTTCGCCAATACCCGCGACCGATACTTCCACAAACTGACCCGGCATGTGGCCGAGTTCCTTTCCAGAATCCAGCTCAAGATGCAGAAACAACTCTGTTTCATTCATGTGTTGCATCCTGGTGATCGTGGCCAGCTCAGGCAGATAAATATCTTTTTCGCCACAGCAACATTCACTCATTGCAATTCTCCAGTTAAGACGCCAACGTCATAAGCCTTCCTGATGCCCGTTTTCCGCATTTTAAGGGTGATTTTAAAGACGCAAAACGACTTTTGACGCGGGAGTCAGTTAAAATTAAATAATCGGGGTCGTTACGCTGAAAGCTAATTCGCCAAAGGCGGGACGCATCAATGCGTTGATGAGGTATTCGTATCAACGTGTCAAAATATCTGTGACGCCGATGTCAACTACAGTTTTATATCATTCAGGAGTGTATTGTAAATATCGACAGGGTTGGCGATTCCTGGAACGCAGGCCGTAATGCAACGACCGCAACCGACACAAGCGGTGCCAATCCCCAGTTTTTCCGGGACATACTTGCCCTTACGATAGAGGCGATGGCGGAATCGGTCATTCCGTTTTTTGCGGAAGTTATGGTCGCCGGCAACATTGGCGAAGTTCTCCAGCAGACAACCGTCCCACGCACGCGAACGTGTTCCCGACTTGAGGTCCCAGCTGACATCATCCTGAACATTAAAGCAGTAACAGGTCGGGCAGACCTGGTTGCAGGAACCACAGGAAAAGCAGCTCGCCGCTTTTTCTTCCCAGACAGGGTGGTCATAGGCTTTTTCCAGTAACTGGGGCAGATCTTCAATTTTGCAGTTTAACGGATGCCGGTTAAGGTCCGACTGGTTGCGTTCCTGGACCGCCTGACGTTTGGCCAGGTCTTCTGCAGTGGCGTCAGCGGCATTGCAGAGCAAGGCCTGCCCTTTTTCGGTGGGGGCATCGGCGACATAAGCGTCTCCGATATCGGTCAGCAGAATGTCGTAGCCTTCACTGACCGTGGCGGTGCCCATGGAACTGGCAAACACATTTTCAGAGGGCGTCACCACATCGCAGGCAATGAGGGTCATGTTCTTGCGCCGGGTGGTGTAATGGTTATCCACCTCGTCCTGGCTGAAAACCTGGTCTATTTGGTTCAGGGCGATCATATCGTAAGGGTGGACGCCGATCAGGGTGAGTTTTTCGGTGTCATATTCTGATTGATAACGACCGCCCACCTCGAAGGTCATTAACGATTCTACGGGCGGCAGGACGTATTTTCGAGGGGACAGAAGCGTGACGTCGTAATCCAGCCGTAAATCATCGGCGGAGGTCAGTGGACCAAACGCAAATTTATCGTCTTTTGCCTGGACGCCTTCAACCCGGTCACCCGAAGCGATAAGAGTGCTGACTAATTGACTGAGTTCTTCCTTGCTGATCTTCTTAATGCTCATAGTTTATCCATTCCTGTATTCTTGCAGTTCTAACATAGACTCCCACGCCAAAAGTTGATTTTATATTTTAAAAATCAAGGGTTAAGATGCGGGAAACAGGGTTCAGAGATACGCGTGACGCAGGCGTCAATATTCCTGAACCTGAAAAATACTGGCTCGCAGGTCGCCATCGAAAAAAACGCTATTGCCAAAAAATCTCCCGTATCATCTTCCTTGTCTGGAGAAATTGCGTCAAAAGTTAATCCGCCAAAATCGGACGCGTGAAATCGTCACTAGAAGTCAGGGCAATGTATCAAAATACTTATGGCACCGACATCAAGCAGGGCGATTTGTATCCTAATAGTAGCGATCATGAGTGTCGTCGTCAGTAGGGTATACGGAACGCAACGGCACTTTATTAAGTTTTATCTTCAATTGGCCTAATCAGAAATTCAAATGAAACATCTTTCTCCATCACTCAGCAATAGCTATGATAATATAGCTATCGGATAATGTCTATAACCATTTTTAAAAAAAAATATTTTTAAAAAAAATAGTTGCCTCAGAATGCTCTCCAGGGTGGATTTTATGTATCCCATGAGGAGTTGTTCAGGTTGTATCTGTTTGTAGATACGTGTGTCGTAGTGATATGTTTTCTAGAGGGCGGCAGATGGTTCTATTAGAGGGTAGACGCCCATCTCAAAGGTCATTTTTCAACGCTAAGATCACACGCTAAGGAGCGAAAAACGGGCTTGGGAAATACTAAAGACGCTGGTGTCACGTTTGCATTGATACCCCGAAGGTGAAAAAAAAGGACAGGGCTTCTCATGATGTAGCAGCGATATTGTTGGACCTGATCCTTGAGATAAAAGCGTGCATTGGGAAGTAAATAACTTAATTAAAAACCAGGGCCAATGGGTTACAATATTTTTGACCCTGACGCCATAATGATCGTTTTAAAGGCCGGTCCGCCAAAGGTCATCCCGCGGCCTGAGGGGGCTCCCCGGTCAAAAAGTCGATTTTTTAACCTGAAATTCAGCCTTAAGATGTGGGGAACAGGAGGCAAAAACACGGATGACCCTGGCGTTCTGGCTGGCAGACGGGTGAAAAAATGATCTGGACCCGGGGCCCCGTGTCAAAAAACTTATGACCCCGCCGTCATCTTTTTCTTGACAAATAAACAAAATATGTGTTCAATTTACCATAATACTTTGACTCATACGTCAAAAGGCGATTTTTGTATTAAAAATCAGGCTTTAAGACGCAGGAAAAGGGCCATGAAAATAAATATGACGCTGGCGTCACTATTGAATTTTGCCCCAAAAACCATGGAATATACTACCTCGAAAGGAGTTTTACATGAAAGATACCAGGATGCGTGTTCAATTTGTGTGTGGATTATGTGCTATTTCGGCCTTTATCTTGGCGGGTTGCCAGAGTGGGAACCCCCAACCGCGTGAGCCCCTTACCGATCCATTGTCCACCTCAATTACAGGATTACAACAGAACACTGAAGTGCGACTGGTAGAACAAATGGCGTTAAGAAGGTCAGAATACAAGCAATATCTTGAATTGCTGGCCCAATTCTATGATCGCCAGGGGAATCATCTCAAAGCGACCTGGGTTGCCGAAGAGCTTAACGCACTGAAACAGGTGCCGCAACGGCCTTACCTGGTCGTTGCCGAAGTCGCCGGTTCAGACCTTAGGGCCGTCCAGTCGGTCGTGGCCGCTGATGTCCTGTATGACGAGGCGGTGGCATTGTTCAAAGATGCCCGTAACTCACTGGGATTAAAGCTCTTATCTGACAAAAAAAAGCTCTATCTGGCCCGGGATAAGTTCAATGAACTCATCACAAATTATCCCAACAGCGATAAGATCGACGATGCCGCTTACCAGATCGCGGAAATTTCTAATCAGTATCTTAAGGACTACCAGGCATCCTTGTTGTATTACATGCGAGTATGGCAGTGGGACCCCCAAAATCCTTACCCCGCTCGGTTCCAGGTGGCCCGGATCTACGATAAAGACCTCCATAATCGTTCGCAGGCTTTAAAATACTATGAAGAAGCAATGAAGATGGAAAACTTCCCTGCGAATGCTGATTTCGCCAGATTGCGAATCCAGGAGATCAATCAGGATATGCAGGAACAGCAGCAGTAAAGTGGCCAGGCAAAAGTCATACGCATGACTTTTGATGGTTGAGTTATATAGGATGAAGAGAAACCCATCGAATATCTTTCGATGGGTTTTTTTATGAGGACCGACCCGGTGCAGATAACCGTAATATTGGGAATTTTTCTGGCGCTACTGGTGGGGGAGACCGCCGCGGAGATGCCGGACTGGCTCCGCTGGATGACCGGGCCCCAGACCGTGACCCTCACCCTGGGCATTCTCCTGTTATTCGGGTCGCTCGTTCACATATCGACCAAAATGCTGATCACGACGTTGGAAAACGCCAGGGACATTAGCCGGACCTTAATGTCGTTGCCCGGACGGGTCGATCTGATCATGCGAGTTCTGGTTTTTGCCCTGTTTGCCGTTCAGCTGACCCTGGGCGGCTGGGCCCGTCAGGTCTGTATTGACTGGCAGTTCAATCAATGGGTCATTGTCGATGAGATTTTACTCATAGTGCCCCTGTTGATCATGATACTGACGAAGTGGTATTGTTTTTACCCGGTGAATCGATTTATTAAGGAATACATAGTGGCCGGCCAGTTGGCCGATGGCGTTTCGGCGCGTCCGGTCTGGTCGCGACGGCAGTATATGTCATTTCAAATTCGACACGGCCTCTTGATCATTTTGGTCCCGCTGCTGTTGATCCTTGCCTATAAAGATAGTGTCGAGCTTATTGTACACCATTATAATGTTGTTCAGGGTCGGTTGATTTTTGGTGAATCCACTGAAATGATCAAGGAACTAATGATTATGGCCGGTGCGGGGTGTGTCTTTTTACTCTCGCCGCTGCTGATCAAGCGAATATGGCATACCCGCCCATTGCCCGATGGCCCGTTGCGAATGAAACTGGAAGAGTTCTGTCGACAGCTGGGCTTTAAATACCGGGATATCCTCTTATGGGACACCTACAGTGCCGTCTCCAACGCCGCGGTGATGGGGTTGCTTCGCCCGGTGCGGTACGTGGTGATCAGCGACGCTGTGATCGAGAATATGAGTGACCAGCAGATCGAAGCGGTGTTTGGCCATGAGGTCGGGCATATCAAACATCATCATATCCTGTTTCTGATGCTGATTATTTTTGGCGCCGGCGGTCTGGCGGTTTCATTATTTGAATTATTGGCCCACAGGGTAGGCGCATTGGACGTGCGCTATTCGGATTTCATTATTTACGGCTGTGGTGCGATGCTCGTTCTCGGCTGGCTGTTTCTTTTCGGCTTCATCTCACGCTGTTTCGAACGTCAGGCGGATGTCTATGCCGCCTGGGCCATTGATCGGCAATCCAGCGATTCGCTGAGCAACCATGGTGCCGGGGTGATGGCCGGGGCGCTCTATCGAATCGCCATGCTCAACGGCATTTCACCGGCCACTCGCTCCTACAGGCATTCCAGTATCGGCTCACGAATGGAATTTCTCAACAGCCTGGCCGATCGGGATGGGGCCATGGCCCACTATGCCAAATGGATGACGGTCATTAAAATCGCATTGGCGATGGCGTTCCCGCTGGCGGTGGTGATCAGTGTTTATTGTGTGTAATAGTCTTGTCGCGTGTACGTTGTCCATGCTGGCTTGCGAAAATTAATATGAGGATTTTATGACCATTTTATTTCATGGCATTGACCTGGTGGATTGCAGGCGGATCGAAAAAGTCGTCAAACGGCATGGCCAGGTTTTTCTGGACCGCGTCTTTACGCCCGCCGAGCAGGCCTATTGCAACCGGCACCGCTCGGCGACCGAACGGCTGGCCGGGCGTTTCGCCGTCAAGGAAGCGGTGTTGAAGCTGATCGGTACCGGCTGGCGAAATGGAATTGCCTGGACCGATGTCGAGACCCTCAACGACCCGTCCGGCAAGCCCATCGTGCAGCTGCATGGCCTGGTGGCCCAGCTGGCCGATGAAATGGGCGTCCAACAAGTCAGTGTCAGCATTACCCACGCCGCGGACCTGGCAGTCGCCTCGGCGATCGGACTGGGGTGCGATAAGTAAGATGAGTGTGATTAACAATTATGATGTTATCGTTGTCGGGGGCGGCCACGCCGGGGCGGAGGCGGCCCATGCCGCTGCGCGAATCGGTGTCAAAACCGCCCTGGTCACCATGAGCCGCCAGACGATTGCCCAGTTGAGTTGTAACCCCGCCATCGGCGGCCTGGCCAAGGGGCAGATCGCCCGGGAGGTCGACGCGATGGGGGGGCTGATGGGCCTGGCGACCGACATCGGCGGGATTCAGTTTAGAATGCTCAATCGCAGTAAAGGCCCGGCGGTCTGGGCGCCGCGTGCCCAGGCCGATAAAGATCTCTATCCCCGGGCCGTTCAGGACCTGCTGGCGAAATGCCCCAACCTGGATATCATTGAAGAGACCGCCGCGCAGTTAAAAGTCACCGGTTCTGCCATAACCGGCCTGGTCTGCGAGTCCGGCCTTCAGCTCGAAGCACCAACGGTCGTGCTGACTGCCGGGACATTTCTTCGCGGACTGATGCATCTCGGGACCGAGCAGATCAAGGGCGGGCGGTTCGAGGAACCCTCATCCGAATATCTTACCGACAGCCTCGAGCAGCTGGGCATACACACCGAACGGCTTAAAACAGGCACGCCCGCCAGGATTGACGCCGCCTCAATTGATTACGACAAAGTGGCGATCCAGCCCGGCGATGAGGTGCCGGTGCCGTTTAGCTTTCTGAACGACCGGATCGCCCAGGAGCAGATGTGCTGCTGGATCACCTTTACCAACGAGCAAACGCACAACATCATCAGAAACAACCTCGACCGCGCCCCGATGGTCACCGGCCAGATCCAAAGTGCCGGCCCGCGGTATTGCCCCAGTATCGAAACGAAGATCATGCGGTTCGCCGATAAGGACCGCCACCAGATATTCCTGGAACCCGAAGGCCGCACGACCAACTCGGTCTATTGCAACGGGATCAGTACCTCGCTGCCCAGGGATGTTCAGGTTGAGATGATACGAAGTATTAAGGGGCTGGAGCATGCAAAAATTCTGCGGTATGCCTACGCGATCGAGTATGATTATGTACCACCCTTACAGATTCGAGCGACGCTGGAGACCAAAAAAGTCCGGGGCTTATTCCTGGCCGGCCAGATCAACGGCACCAGCGGCTACGAAGAGGCCGCCGGCCAGGGATTGATCGCCGGGGTCAACGCCGCCCGCTACGTAAAGGGGCAGGAACCGGTTATATTGGGCCGGGACCAGGCCTATATCGGCGTATTGATCGACGACCTGGTCACTCGCGGGGTCGATGAACCCTATCGCATGTTCACCTCCCGCGCCGAACACCGCCTGTTATTGCGCAGCGATAATGCCGACGAACGGTTGACACCGCTGGGACGTCAGTGGGGCGTGGTTGATGATAATCGGTGGGAGGCCTTTCAGGCCAAACAGGCCCAAAAGCAGCAGATAAGAGACTATATTGAAAGTTACCGCATCGACGGCAAACACCTGAGAAGCCTGCTATGCCAGATGGGCCACGACCAGAACTGGCTCACCGACGCCGTCCCCGAACTGATAGAAAAAAACGTCGACCCCTTCGCACTGCAAACCATCGTCAACGACATCCGCTACGCCGGCTACGTCGAAAAGCAAAAAAAACTCATCGAACGCTACAAACAAACCGAAAACGTCAAACTCCCCAGAAATTTCGACTACACCGCCATCCCCCAACTCAGCAACGAGGCCAAATCACGCCTGAACAAAATCCAACCCGAAAACCTCGGCCAGGCCTCAAGAGTCACAGGAATAAACCCCGCCGATATCACCGTACTGATGGTCTATCTCAGAAAACAATCGTAAGGTGGGCTTTGCCCATGCGGATTTGTTGTTGGGTGGCGGCGGATGAGGGGGTGGGGAGGTTTTGAATACTCAACACTCAATACTCAATACTCAATGACCAACGAAAGAGGCAACCCGACCGGGTAGCAGGTGGGATGAGTATAGCCCGTAGGGCTAAAATAACTTAGCC
>JAIPFO010000011.1 GCA_021736565.1 Phycisphaerae bacterium
GCCCGGTCGGTTTAATTGCTTTATGTGATTCTAAGTCGTTTTATGAAAAGACTTTACAGTGGACATGGAAAAATCTTATCCCTTTATGGGCTTGAAGAATGCGTGTGAAAGACTCTTTAGTCCTGAGTTATGGTGGCGTTGAAAATACATCCTTGACAGCCGGCGGTAAACGCCTACAATTAGTTTTCTGAAAAATAAGCGTATTTGAACCTTGCGTCATAAGTATTTTGAGCCATTTTTATGCATCTAAAGGCATACCCATCTTTGGCAGATCGACTTTTGACGTGGGAACCGTATTTATTTATTTATTACTTTTTTAGGAGATCGTTATGAAGTCGTTTATCGTTGGTTTGACACTCGTGTTAGGATTTACTTTCTCATTGCCCCTTGACGCTAAGGATACCGCCTCTCAGCATAAAAACCAGTTTCTCAGCGGGCAGACGATCGCTTTTCTAGGCGACTCCATTACCGAGGCGGGAGCCCACCCGGGGGGCTATTGCCAGCTGGTACTTGACGGGCTGAATACACAGGGCCTCAAAGCCACCGGTGTGATGGCCGGTATCTCCGGTCACAAATCGAACCAGATGCTGGCACGGCTTGAGAAAGACGTTCTCAGCAAAAAACCGGATTGGATGACTCTCAGTTGCGGTGTCAATGATGTCTGGCATGGTAAGAACGGCGTAATACTGAAAGATTACAAAAAGAACATCACCACGATCGTAGAGAAGGCCCAGGCTGCGGGGATCAAGGTCATGATCCTGACCTCGACCATGATCAGTGAAGACCAGAAAGCCAGTCTTAACCAGCAGCTTCTTCCCTATAACGCCTTCCTCATAAATTTGGCCAAAGAGAAAGGCTGTTTGCTGGCCGATCTGAATGCCGACATGCAAAAAACACTCAAGGGACTTCCAAAAGGGGCCCCCAAGGGGACGCAGCTTACCGGTGACGGCGTCCATATGAACGCCTACGGCAATATCATGATGGCGACCGGAATTCTCAAGGCATTTGGCGTTTCAGATGCAAAACTGGCCGAACTTGATAAGAGATGGAAGGACGTTCCCGGACGACATACGATACGTATGAACATATCGATGTCACTTACTGAGTATGAGCAGCTGCAACGCCAATGCGATAAACCTGTCAGAGAGGTCTTCCAAAAATATCTGGAAGAGAAGAAAGCGGTACTGTTGCAAAAATAAATTATGATACGTCTGTCTTGCATGAAAGCAGTTTTCATTCACCGAAAGGAAGAAATGCGTTGAAGCGAATACAGATTTTTTTGACGGGTATTCTGGCGATGTTCTTTACGGCCACGAGTCTTCATGCCGTAGATCAACTGGAAGAACAATTCAGGAGACTGCCCAGGGAGGCTCGTCGGCTGACGGGCCCTCTCTTCTGGATGCACGGCGATAAAAATGAGAGCGAATCGCGGCTCGAAGCCTACCTCGAAAAAGTCGCTGAAGGCGGTAACGGCTCTTTTACCTGTGAATCACGTCCGCATAGCGACTGGCTGGGACCCGGCTGGTACAAGGACCTGGCCGTTTGCCTGAAAAAAGCCAAACAGCTTGATCTTAAAATGTGGATCTTTGACGAACGATGGTGGCCGAGCCAGTCCATCGGAGGGAAGGTCCCGCCGCGTTATGCGGCCAAGAGTCTCGTGGCGGATGCCGTGGCGGTCCAGGGGGGCAAGCTGTTCGAATCTGACGGGTATGCCGGTGAGCGTTACATTGGCACTGTGGCGGGTCGCTTGAATGAGAAGAAGGAAATCGTCGGCGAGAGTCTTATCGACCTGGCTTCTTTTATTGAAAACGGCAAACTGACCTGGAAGGCTCCAGCCGGTAATTGGCAGGTCATCAAGTTTACGCACAAGCAGGCCCCCGGGTTGGGACAGCGTGGGGGCAAGGAGCTTAGCGTTGACGGCGCGAGCCGGGATTGTACCGACTGGTTCATTCAGGAAGTCTATCAGCCGCATTATGACCACTTTAAAGATGATTTTGGCAAGGCCATTGCCGGTTATTTCTACGACGAACCGGAAACCAAAGGCGATTGGGGAACGGAGCTGAATGTCATCCTTAAGGAATGGGGCGTTGATTGGAAGAAGGCCTATGTTGCCTACACGTCTAAACTGGCTGGTGACGATGATGTTGCCGCCCGGTACCAGTACATGGAGGCGATGGCTGATGCCTGGGGCCGGGTTATGTACGGCAGCATGACGCAATGGTGTCATGACCGCGATGTCGTATCCATCGGTCACTTCATGGAGCATGGGAATCTGTATCTCCGCCCCGATTACTGCGGCGGCGATATGATGCGAGTTCAGAAGTATAGCGACATGGGCGGGATCGACCTGGTCTGCCAGCAGATGTATCCGGGCCAGCGTCCCGGCACCATTTACCAGACCCCCAAGCTTGCCAGTTCCATCTCGCATGTGTACGGCAAGAAGGATGATCTTGCCATGTGCGAGATTTTCGGGGGCTACAATCAGCACCTGACCTATCCAGAAATGAAATGGCTGACGGACCAGATGCAGGTGCGCGGTGTCAATTTTATGATCCCCCATTCCTTCAACCCGAAAGCACCGTATGACCGCGACTACCCGCCGTATTTCTATAATGACGGGCATGAACCCCGATGGCCGCTCTACCGCGTCTGGGCCGATTACACCAGCCGACTTAGCCTGATGCTGACCGGTGGACGGCATGTCAGTCCGGTAGCGATGTTGTTTAGCGGCAATGCCAGACGTGTTGGAAAATACGTAACACCCGAAGAGATGACCACGGTGCTGCAAGATGCCCTCTATGATTGTGACTGGCTGCCGTTTGAAGCCTTTGAAGGCGATGCCTCACTGGAGGGTAAAACCATCGTGCTTCATCAGGAACGCTACCAGGTGCTGGTTGTGCCGCCAACGGACCTGATCCCTTACGCGACCCTGGCCAAGGTGAAAGCATTCTTTGATCAGGGGGGGGTGGTGGTCGGTTATGGGTTCCTGCCGTCGAAATCCGGAACAATTGGCCGGTCTTCCGGGGAGATCGCCGAGCTGCGGGATAGCATTTGGGGACGCGATGCCAAAGTGGGTACGAAAGCCTGTAAAACAAGCGCCGGTGGCGGCCGGGCCTATTTTCTGGCCGAAAAGCCGGATGTCGCCATGGTCTCCGCGGCCCTGGGTAATGATGCCGGAATACCACCGGCCGTTGAAGTTCTCGAAGGGGAGACCAACAACTGGCTGCATGTTTTGCACAGGGTTAAGAACGATAAAGATATTTTTCTGCTTTGCAACCAGGATCATCTCAATAAGAGAAAGACCTTTCGTTTGAAGCTCAGGGCCAAAGGGTTCCCGGAAATCTGGGACGCCATGCGCAATCAGATCCATACCGTAGAATTCAATCGCCGTGGCCAGAGCGTTCAGTTCAACCTGGATCTTGAACCGATGGAAAGCGTACTGATCGTTTTCAATGCGACAAAACGCGACTTGCCCGCAAGGCTCACTGCCGAAACTCTTGGTTCGGCCGAGTACCTCTCAGTGATTCCTGAACCGGCTCAGGCACCGTTACCGTCATTGCTTAAAGCCGTCAATGGGGTAACGAAAAGTCCTGTCGCCGCGGCGACCCCGTTTTCAGGAAAATGCAATATTCCTGCCAGTGTGGACCTCAAGAAGCAACGCATTGTCATTGAAATGGATGAATTAACGCCGGAAGAGGCCGCCCGGGTCACCATCAATGGTAACTATGCCGGCGGGTTTATCGGAAGGCCGTTCCGGCTGGAGGTGACCCAACATCTCAAGCAGGGTGAAAACACCGTTATGATCGAGCCGTTTGCGCCGAAGTCGGTACGGTTCCTTGTCCTTGACACGCTGATAGCGAAAAGTACAGATAAACGGCCGAATATCATTTATATCCTGGCGGATGACATGGGCTATGGCGATGTCAGTGCTCTGAATCCCGAATCTAAAATCCAGACCCCGAATATTGACCGGCTCGCCAAGGAGGGGATGCACTTTACCGATGCGCATTCCGGCTCGGCGGTGTGCACCCCGACGCGATACGGGATATTAACAGGGCGCTACTGCTGGCGAAGCCGGCTTAAGCAAGGTGTCCTCAATGGTTACTCGAAACACCTTATTGAGGACGGCCGTTTGACGGTTGCTGCCCTTTTGAAGCAAAGTGGCTATAACACCGCCTGCATTGGGAAGTGGCACCTTGGAATGGATATGCCGACAACGGACACTAAGACGCCTGGGGCAAAGAATGTGGATTGGAAGGGGATGATAAAGAACAGTCCAACGACCCGGGGCTTCGACTATTTCTACGGCATCGCGGCGTCTTTGGATATGCACCCCTACATTTATATTGAGAATGATACGTTTGTTGGCGAATGTACTGCTACAAAAGCATTCCATCGAAAGGGGCCGGCTCACGCGGATTTCGAAGCGGTGGATGTGCTTCCCACGATCAGCCGCAAGACGGTTGACTTTATTAACCAGCAAGGTTCCGATAAGCCATTCTTTGCATATGTGGCCTTAACGTCCCCGCATACGCCTGTCGTTCCGTCAAAGAAATATCAGGGCACGAGTGTCCTTGGCGATTATGGTGATTTTTGCATTCAAACAGATGCGGTTGTGGGTGAAATATGCGAGGCATTGGACAAAAAGGGGCTTTCGAACGAGACCCTTGTTATCTTCACTTCTGACAATGGGTGTGCGCCCTATATCGGGGTGAAAGACCTTGAAAAGAAAGGGCACTATCCGAGCTATATCTATCGAGGCTATAAGGCGGATATTTTTGAAGGGGGGCATCGGGTCCCCTTCGTGGTTCGCTGGCCCTCACGCATCAACCCCTCGGGGAAATCAACCGAGACGATATGCCTGACAGACCTGATGGCCACCTGTGCCGAAATCGTAGGAAAAACGCTGCCCGCCGATGCCGGTGAGGACAGTTACAGTATCCTGCCTGCCCTGTTGGGAGAATCACGGCAACAGCCGATCCGGGAAGCGACGGTCCATCATTCGATCAACGGTTCGTTTTCCATCCGCCAGGGGAAATGGAAGCTTGAGTTGTGCCCGGGTTCCGGGGGGTGGGGCGACCCGAATCCTAAAAAGGCAAAGTCAATGGAATTGCCATTAGTACAGCTTTACGACATGGAGAGTGACATCAGAGAAAAAACAAACCTTCAGGACAAGTATCCAGAGATAGTCCGGCATCTCACGGCCCTTCTGGAAAGCTACAAACTGACAGGGCGAAGCGTGCCGCGGTAAGGGGTTTTCCAAAACAAAAATATCCGACGAACTCCAATATACGGAATTCAACGAAAAGCCAGAGAGGTGTAATTTCGTGTGACCCCCGGGGTTCCCCTTCGCACTTTTTTTACCCTGGCTCGTTGTTCAACAGGGTATTATCGTACAATAGGAATTATGGTTCCTTTCGGATGCAAGGCACTCTAACGGCCCATGGCCGTCAACGCAAAGATTCCCCCTCTTCGGTCATGGTGGGCGTCCTCCCGAAGCCACTTTTTTTCAATAGACTTGCTTTGGGCCGTTTCGTCTTCTATAACTTTATATTATGACAAAGAAACCGAAACTCACATTAGGATCGCACCTGTCGATAGCGGGGGGGCTGCATAACGCGTTGACGGCAGCCAGGGAATATCGCTGTGATTGCGTACAGCTGTTTGTGGCCAATCAGCGGCAGTGGAAGCATCCGCCTTTGACCGCCGTGCAGATCGACGATTTTAAACAGACCCGGGAAGCGACCGGTATTAGCCCGGTTGTCGCCCATAGCAGTTACCTGATCAATCTGTGCGCGGCCAATGAGGATACACGTAAGAAGGGGATTGCCGCATTGATGGATGAATATGGCCGTTGTGGAGAATTGGGGGTGGATTACCTGGTATTGCACCCCGGTGCCCATGTGGGCCAGGGTGAAGCGGTGGGCACCGCTAAAATTGTGGAGGCCCTGGAGATGCTTTTTACGGCTTACCCTGATCCGGATTGTCAACTGTTATTGGAAACGACTGCCGGGCAGGGGAGTTGCCTGGGCCATACATTTGAGCAGTTGGCCAATATTATCAACGGAGTGAAACGCCAATGGCGGGGCCATGAAGGGAATTTACCCCTGGGCGTTTGCCTGGATACCTGTCATGTTTTTGCGGCGGGTTATGATTTTCGTACGCCCCAGGGGTATGAAAAAATGATCAGCCAGTTTGATGAACATATCGGGCTGTCGTTACTAAAAGTAATCCACGCCAATGATTCCAAGACCGAACTGAACAACCACGTGGACCGCCACGAGCATATCGGCAAAGGCCATATCGGTCGTGAGGGATTCATTAATCTACTCACCGATGAAAGGATCAATGGGTTGCCGATTATCCTGGAGACCCCCAAAGGGAAATCCAAAGGGGGTAAAGAGATGGACCTGCTCAACCTGGCAGCCTTGAGACGGCTGGCCAGACTTTGAACGGATGGCCGATGCCCCCAAACTCTGGCGATGATAACGATTTGCTGGCTTATGAGAATTGAAGCGATAAAAGCCGGCCGAAACCACATCCAACTCCACAACGCCATCATAACCCTCGACGGAAACCTCGGCTACGGTAAAGCCCTCAATACCGGCCCGGCAAAAATGCAGATGGGCTATCTGACCGGCCATTTGGAGCAGTTTATTGATTAGTATTGCCGGTAAAAATATATGTAAGATCATCGCTATTCAAATGGAGAGGCAAGCCGTATTTCGTTGAACATTGGCCATTCCCTGTTGGTTATTGGATATTCAATTCGATAACAGATTGAATCTTGTTGGTCAGCGTGGGCACGGCCCACCCTACGAAACTGAATTTATGAGTTAGTATAAATTGTTGTTTTTAGGCTGATCGATCGATTTGAAATAAAGTTATTGATTTGTTGGAATACTTCTTCTTTGTGTTCTTTACACAACCAATATTCCACATCACATGCGGGCTATGCAGTTCAATTTTATAGTTAATAAAGCCAGTATTCATTAAGCTCGGATTCCCCACATAGCATCATTTATCTTTGCTCAGCCACACCGCAGAGCCTATTTTTCGCAAAAAAATCAAACTACCCACATAAAATGACGAATTATGCCTCAATAGCCATAACAGGATGGGCATTGCCCATGCTCAATCAGATATGGCCTGTCCCTTTCCAAATTACCTTTTCAAATTATACTTACATCATCGAGCAGTCAATCTACACCCATCTCCAGCAATAGATTATCAGCGCCATCGACGTTTTTCATGAACCAGAGAATGTAACGGATGTCCGCGTGGATGCTTCTGGTGATTTCTGGCATAAAGATCATGTCGCTTGCGAGGGATTCGGAGTTACCGTCGAAGAGCAGTCCGACCAGCTCACCTTTATGATTGAGTGTCGCCGAACCGGAGTTACCGCCGGTGGTGTCCACATCGCTGAGGAAGTTGACAGGGATATCGCCGATTTCATTCATGTAATAGGGCGACCCCGGGCCAACTTGTTTAGCCGCCGCAACCAGCTTCTCCGGTGCGTCAAACGGCTTTACACCGGTGTTTTTCTTGAGCACACCGGCCAGGGTTGTAAACGGTTTATACTTCTGCGAATCGGGCCCAGGGCGATATCCCTTTACTGTACCGTAAGTAACACGCAGCGAGCCGTTGGCGTCGGGTGACAGCGGTTTACCGATAAACGCCTGCATCGCCTCAATATACAGGGGTTTGAGCAGAACCGCTTGGCCCTGGTGGATTTTAGTTTCATCTTCGAGCGATTTGGTCAATGGCCGCAGCCGTAATGCCAGTTGGATCGCCGGATCGGATGATTTTTTTAACTGCCCGGTATCCGCATTTTTAAAAAGTTCAACACGCGTATCGGCATCGTCAACGGTTAACTGTTCGATAAACAGGCTATCTACAAAAGAATCGATCTTAGCCGGGGTGCTGAGCAGTTCTTTGCTGAACAATATCAGGACATTCTCACCCTGGCCCCCGGGTAGTTCGCCGATCTTTTTAAGATAATAGCTTAGCATCGCCTTGTCGATCTTAGGATCGTAAGAAGTCTGCGCCCGCCGCAGCGACTGTTCGGTCCGGCCCCAGTTACGCTTCTGATACGATGGATCCCGGTCGGCGTCAGGTTTGCTCCGCTCCTCCGCCATCCGTACGATACTATGAGCCGAGTTGATCACCGTAACAGACCGCCTCAACCCGCTGATCAGTGAATCGCGAAGGGCTGTTTGCTGTCGCTTGCGCTGGAGCGCTGCCAGTTTTTCAAGAGCCTTGCCCCATCTGATTTTTCGTGTTTTTTCCTGGTTTATCCAGGTGGCTAATTCTTCCTGCTGAGTCTTCTTTTTGGCTAACAGGCCGTAGTCTTTGAAGTTCTCCTGGAGCGACTGCAAATATTTCAGCGAGTTGGCAACGCCTTTGATCGACGGCCTTACCTTGATGTCCAGCTCGTCGCTTTGGCTGGCCAGATTTTCGTAGATAGCCATGGTTTCGGTCAGAATCTTTATGCGGTTGGGGTTATTAAGCAGATACGCGAATTCCACCTGTTCGGCTGTCCACCAGCGCTGGGTGCGACCGGGATATCCCGCCACCATAACAAAATCGTCCGCCTTCAGAGGTTCGCTCGCGATGCGAAGATAATGCTGGGGCATATAAGGAACATTGTCCCTGGAGTATTCCGCCACTGAACCGTCGGGCGCCACATAAGCACGGTAGAACGCTACATCCCCGGTATGACGGGGCCAGTTCCAGTTGTCAATGTCGCCCCCGTAACAGCCAATCGAGAATGGCGGAGCGTAAACCAGCCGTATATCTTTGAGTTCCAGTTTTTTGATAAGGTAATAAGATTGCCCCTCGAAGAAATTCTTCACCGTACAGCGTATCCCCGCCGCAGGATCTTCGTGAGTGGCGATCAAGCGTTTGATCCGTCCTTCAATCGTTTTATACCGGGTCAGCGGATCAGAGATCTCCGTGATATTTTTCCGGACGATATCGGTGACGTCAATTATTTCCTGGGTAACCGTGACTTTTTTCCCAGTCTCTGCCGGCAGTTCCTCGGCAAATGTTTTGGCTAGAAAGCCGTCTTCAAAAATATTGCAGTCAGGCGTCGAATTTACCTGCAGCGCCTGGTAGGAACAGTGATGGTTGGTAACAATCAGGCCGTGCGGCGATACAAACGAGGCACTGCACCCCATACCGATAATCGCGCCCAGCGGATGTGCCAGCGGATCGGCCATCGCCCGCGGATTTTCCACCCCCAGCGACTCCAGCGTCTCCAGTTGATCATAAATCTGTTCCGGCATCCACATCCCCCCGGGATTCTCAAACGCCATCCGGGCCTGTTGCGAATGATCAACACAACCGCCGGCCAGAATACAAAACAGAGAAACGATCACTAGAACATACTTTTTCATATCATACCTTTCTTATATAAAGTTGACTTTCGTACTTTTTTATACGTTAATTCACTGTTCAGCAGGGCTTTAGCTTACAAATGGAATAAAAGGCAACAACGGAATGTCACTCGATGTTACAATAAATGTTTCAAAATACATTCTAACAGCCCTGCATCAATAACAAATGAACGATTCAAAGATAAAAAGTACGAAAGCGTACATAAATTAACATTTGCAAAATTGGCATTTATCCTATTATCCGGCTTGGATGACCGATGGTCAAACAAAATTCTACAAGGAATTCCACACATAAGATATCATAAGATATACTCTATCCCTTACCACATTCAGTTCCATTCTACATTCTGAAAAAACGGTGGTGCTACCAGATACGATGCTAAAATGAATGGTTCACTATTAGGCTCTATCATGGTCATTCAGATATGACCTGTCCTTTTTCAAATTTGAGCCAACCAGCGGCTGGTTTTACTCTGCGGATACCTTTATTAAACAATGCCATCTTCGATACCATGAGTCATTTCAATTATGAGTCAGGTAAGTTTATTCTTTTAACACCATATCAATGCACATTACCGCGGCGATGATGAGCTGTCTGATGGGGTTGTCGGCGGGGACGTTTGGGTCGATCTCGAGGATGTAATTATCGGCGGAGGTGAATAGTTCCTTGCCGAGCCCTGACCATTTTTTGGATACATGGGCAAATTCATCCTCGCCATCGACGAACCGGAAATCCCAGCCGGTCCATTTTCCTTTTAGCATACATACTTCATGATCATCACGGTCTAATAGCGCGAATTTCCCGCCTATGCTCAATAGCTTTTGTTGAAATGTTCCGATCAACTCATCGTTTTCATCATACACCGAAACCCTGGACCGAAAAATGGATATGCCGCGTTTAACCCTGACGGCCTGCTGGCCATCGGGTGTTCGGATCGTGACATCAAAAGGCGTCATGCGCTTATAGTCTGTGAACCGTAAAATCTTCGTGATGAATCCCAGGCTATCTTCCCGGCATTCTAAAATAATTTGGCCCGTTTCAGGGTCAAGGACATCATAGTTGTTGGCGGCTTTGAACATGCCGACATGTTCTTTGACAAAGAATAAATTTCGTTCCAGTACATCTAACATCGTACAACTCCTTACCCGGATAAGGCCGGGTCCTCGTAAAAATTAAATCACTTCAATGCCAAAATAGTTTTTAGCGTTATTAAAGCTGATATCCTGTACCATTTTACCCAGCAGGTTCATATCGTTGGGTAGTTCGCCGTTGATCACATCATTGCCGAGAATATTGCAGAGGATTCTCCGGAAGTATTCGTGGCGGGGGTAGGACAGGAAGCTGCGTGAGTCGGTCAGCATGCCGACGAATCGACTTAACAGTCCCAGGTTGCTCAGTGCGTTGATCTGTTGGGTCATGCCATCCTTCTGGTCGAGGAACCACCAGCCGGAGCCGTGCTGCATTTTGCCGGGGATGCTGCCATCCTGGAAGTTACCCAGCATGGTCGCAAAGACTTCGTTGTCCTTGGGGTTGATGTTGTACAGGATGGTGCGGGGCAGCTTGTTCTGGACATCCAGTTTGTCCAGGAATTTCGACAGGGGTAAGGCGATCTCAAAGTCGCCCATGGAATCGAAGCCGGTATCGGGACCGATCTGTTTGAACAGGCGGGTGTTGTTGCTTCGGATGGGGCCGAAATGAAGCTGCTGGGTCCAGTTTTTTTCGTGGTCCATCAGGGCGAAATCGACCATCATGGCGGATTTGAACTGGAGCTGCTCGGTGAGGCTCAGTTCACTACCTGCCCGAATTTTCTTGAAGATGGCGTTAATTTCTGAATCGGTATACTCCTGGGCATAGGCGGTTTCCAGACCATGGTCGCTGATACGACAGCCGACCTGGTGGAAGTGGTCGTGTCGTTTTTTAATGGCCTGGAGATACGCTTCGTAGGAGTCCAGGGTCATACCGGTGATCTCGCTTAACTTGTCGATCCAGCGATTCAGTTCGTCACTGTTCTCAGCGGCCATGGCCTTATCCGGCCGCCAAGTCGGCAGAACCTTTATTTCAAACCCCTCTTCGGCGATCTTTATGTGATGCTGCAGGCTGTCGAGCGGGTCGTCGGTGGTACAAACCACCTTAACGTTCATCTTTCGCATGAGGTTTCGGGCGGAAAATTCCGGAGTGCGAAGTTGTTCGCTGCAGTTGTTGTAGATACTTCTGGCGGTATCAGGGTTGAGCAGGGTGTCGATGCCAAAATAGCGTTTAAGCTCCATGTGCGACCAGTGATACAAGGGATTGCGAAGCGTGGCCGGGACGGTAGCGGCCCATTTTTTGAATTTTTCTTCATCCGATTTATCGCCCGTACAGAACGGCTCGGAAACGCCATTGGTTCGCATGGCCCGCCATTTGTAATGATCGCCATACAGCCATACCTGTGCCAGATTTTCAAACTGTTTGTCCTGGGCAATTTCAGCGGGGCTCAAATGACAGTGATAGTCATAGATGGGCATTTGTTTTGCATACTGATGGAAGAGGGTCCGGGCGGATTCACTGTGTAAAAGGAAATCGTTATGGATAAATTCGGTTGTCATTTTTCCTCCTTAGAAAGAGTTGGAAATGGAACGCGAGTATCCGTTATGCAAATATCTTTGCCAATACCCGTCTTAGCAGTATTTTAAGGTTTTCATCATTTAGCTTACTGAGGGAGCTGATCGCGTGATTTTTGTAAGATTCCAACAGTTCGGCCGCAGCAAATTCAATGTTAAGGCGTGTGATAATTTCAGTTGTTTCTCTCAGGCGTCCTTTGATCTGAGGGCTACGTCGCCAGGTCAATTCCAGCAGCTCTTTATCGTTACCGGTGGCCTGCTGATAGGCCAGCGCCAGTAATAGTGATGGCCGGAGTGCTTCAAGATCGGCGGGGTCGTCATTGCCCAGGAAATCATGCAAGTCGTCCCGGATCTGGTAGGCGATTCCCAGGGATTGGCAATATTGCGTCAGGGCGTTGTAAAAAGGTTTTTCACTGGCCCCGGCAAAAATTGCGCCCAGATGAAGTGCCACATGGAATGCCGGTGCCGTTTTATGGGCAAAAATTTCGAGTACCTTTTCAGGTGATAGCGGTTCCGGATGGCGCAGCCAGTAAAGTTCTGCCCCCTGACCGAGGCATAAATCGCGGTGTCCCAAGGCCGCGACCGTCAGCATTCTGGCCTTTTGTTTGGCAGAGACCTGGCATTGCGTGATCAGTCGGTACCCTTCCCCTAACAGCAGGTCGCCGACATTCAGCGCGATCGGGATGCCGTATTCTTCATGGAGCGTTTTTTCGCCATAGCGAAGTGAATCATCATCTTCAATGTCGTCATGGACGAGCGATGCTTTGTGAAAACATTCGGTAGCGACGGCAATACGTCTGAGGTTTATTTCAATGGATTCGTCATCACTGGGGGATTGAAGTGCCTCAAAAACGCCGGCGGTAAGAAACGGCCGCCAGCGTTTACCCGTTTTATTCAGCCAGTGATAGGCGATCTGTTCGGTTTGGCTGGTTCCTTTTCCGAGTACTTTATTCAATTCACCCGGGGTAAACCATGATTCAACCTTGTTTCGCAATCCGGTCAGGTCGATCACATCGGCCCGGTTGTTACTGGTTAAATGGATCGCGTCCCATACCCAGTCAAAATCGAGATGGGTATCGATGCAGCCATCTCGCAGCAGGGGGATGGCAAGGCCCGGAATGGCGGCGATATTCATGAGCGGGAAAACTTCTTCCAGTACCGAGACACAACTGACCCCAAGCACGCCGTCGATTTTTCCTGATTCGATGAGGGAAATGACCACGGGGGACCCTTCGGCGACCAGAACGACATAGCCCAGTTTTTCAGCGACGGTTTGCAGTTCGTCGATAATACACGAGTGGCAATGTTTGCAGATCAACCCTAATTCGTCAACATCGGCAGGACATCGGGTGTGATCACGGAGGCATTTCGGTAACAATAAAAGGCGTCGATTGTAGGGAATCACGGAAAAACTCGCCCGCCAGAACTCGTTATTGATCAAAACGGCAATGAATTTTCGATATTTTTCAGCGAGCCCGGTTATTTTCGATATTTCAGTAGAGTGCGCTATCAGATCCTCCTGCGAAATTGGAGGGTTTAATTGATGTTTGTCAATATATGTCGCAATAGCCGCCAGCAGTGCATCCCGCTGCTTTTTGGTCTGAGGGATATCGTCCTGAACGTACCGTTTGGGGTCAATCATGTCAGGGCTGAAATTTTGTGGTATTGCATTGCTCATCATGTTAGCCTTTTACGATGTACATTATACTTCAAATGTGTGCGAAAGAATAGTTTAATCGTAACATGTTTCTATGTAATGGTTTATGTGGTATTACGTCCAAGGTATATGAGGAGATATACCCGTTTACTGGTGGCACAATGGCCGATGAGTTAACGAGATGATATTTCAGTATGGTCTTATCCGGACTTTTGCTTTTTAATCCGCTTGAAGGCTTTACGCCAGGAATGGACTTCGGTTTTCCCCAGGGACCGCGTCAGGGCCCGCTTGAACCAGGAGACGCCTGCGGCTCGCTGGTTGTCCCAGAACATCGGCGGGACCCGTTTGAAGTTGATCTCATAACAGCGGGTATAAAGTTCCAGGTGGTCCAGTGTCATTCGGCTGATGGAGAACCGGTGGTTTGTGAGGATCTTGTCCGGTTCAATGGGTTCATAGAAAATGGGAAAGATGACCGCCCGCTTCTTTTCGAGTTGCTTAACCATTTCGAGAGTCATTTTGACATCTTCGGGTGTTTCGCCGGGGAGGCCCAGGATCAGGCTGATAATCGGGAAGAAACCGGCCGCGATCATTCGGTCGACCGTTTCCATGACGATCTGCTCCCAGTTATCCGGGTCAAAGGGTGCGATTTTTCCGGGGCTGTTGGCCTGGACGAGGTGGCCGTTGGCGCTTTCGATTCCCATATTCACCCAGAGATAGTCAATCTTTTCACGCCAGCTGAGCAATCGGCGAATCTCCTTTAACTCCGATTCGCTGAACTGATAGATGCTGGAGACATTGCCGTGGTCGATCTGGATAAATGAAAGCTCGTCGAATTTTCGTATCTCTGTAAGAAGATGGCACAGTTTATTGAAATCAGGCTTCGAGCCCTGTCCGCCATAGCGGAAGAAATCTTCACTGGTACTCACGACTGTATTTATCCCGGCGGTCAGATTGGTCTGGATATCGGTTAAGATGGTATCGACCGGGAAGTGCTCCATTTTCTGGTTGGCCATGATACAGAAATTGCATCCTTTGCCACAGCCACGGGTGAGTTCTACTGTCCCCAGCATGGACGGATTGTAATTGGGTTTGATTTGTGTGACCGGGCAATAGTCCCCTGTGATGTGCCAGGGGGGCTGGGGAAGCGGTGAATTATTGAGCAGGTTGGTGACCAGTTTTGGGCCGGATTTTTCAAAGTACCCTTCAAAGATGATATCGATCCCCTGGGCGATGGCATCCTCTTTAAGATGGACCCATTGCCAGGCCCCAGCGCCGCCGGCGATGATTTTGAAATTGTTTCCTGATTTCTCCTTGGCGGTACGAAGCTGCATCATCATCCGGTTGGTCCAGAATTTTGTATAAAGCTCACCGTCCCAGAAATTCGCCGTTGTGGTATTGCTCATACCGATACCCAGCGGGTCACTGGAAGAGACCATCACCAGTTTCACCCAGGGGCCTAAAAGTGATCCTAATCCTTCGGGGGTCGTGCAGACCACATCGTCAGGGCCAAGCGCGCATTCATTGAGGAGGGCTGTTTCTACCCGTCGCAATCCCAGGGGTGCTGCCCAGGCCCGTCCGGTTGATTTGTCATACGGCATGGGCGGGGCGACCAGGGTTCGCATGGCCAACTCGGGAACCTGGGTCGTTTGCATGGTGCCGAACATTCCCTCAAAGAGGATTTTATAGTTGGCACTCAGTGTTCGATCGGCGACCAGGATGATGGCGGGCTTCAGGGTAGATTTGTTCAAGATTGTGTCTCTCCAATTTCATTGCATTGGCAATTACAAGGGGGGGCTCCATCGGTCTTGCAGATACAGGGTGTATCGGTTGAATTGCTTTTGCAGTCGCAATCACAGGGGCAGGGGGATGAGGATATTGTTTTAGTTGTAGTGGGCAGCGAGGATGTGAGTGCTTGAATAACGTCGTCAGGGATGTCCAGCTGCTCTTTCAATTCGGTGAGTTTCTGGGGTGAATTGCCAGTATTGCTGCTGTTGGAACCCGGTTCGCAACCGCAACTGCGTTGTCTCAGTTTATTGTAGATATCGCCTTTAGTGATTGATTTCAGGTTGACTTGACTAATGGACTCCGGCGATACCGATTCATCGCTACCATTGAATGGCGCGGTTTTATACTTGGGGAAAATAATGGCTTTTTGTGGGCATACCCGGGCGCAGGCGGGGCAATTGGTTTTGCATTTACGCGGATTGCTCACGACGATTTTTCCGTCTTCTGTGGAGGCAAAGACATTGAACAGGCAGAAATTGAGGCATTGTTTGCAATTAGTACACCTGCTGTAGTCAATGACCGGGAACCAGGGGATCCAGTCAGTTTTTTTTGTTTCAGGCGGGTCTGATTTTGTATTGGGTTGCGTCATCACGGCGGACCCCGTTAGCGATTGAGCGATCTTTTCGGCGGTCTGTTCTCGCATATTCAGGATTTCCGTATCAGAAGGCAGGGGGATCCCCGCTGCGTCGAAAAGCCATTTGACGGCCCGGCTGTAACAGGCAACGATTGTTACGGGTTGGTTGGCAAGATCGTCCGTTAATCCCGGATCGCGATTAGCGCATAATCCACACAGGTCATCGATGGTCCGATAATCTACGCCGGATTGGTCGAGTATATCGGTGAGACGCTTCTTGGTGTTGGCGGCGATGATATCGGAGTAAGAGCAGTTACAAAATAGTATTTTTTTAGTTTGTTCCATATATTTTTTAATCAGTTCCAGTCGTGTTGGTGCGGAAATCAACTTGGATGCCTGCGTCAGGGATATTGTGGTGCGTTGATTCCAGTATCTAATCGACGTTTTCAGCCGTCAATATTGAATTTTGGCGCAGGGCCTAATTTTAATTCCCACGTAAAAAGTTGATTTTTATTTAAAACAGCCTTTAAGGTGCAGAAAACAAGCATCAGGAATATTTATGATGCCTGACGCCCATTGTCAATCAATCATGCAGCAAATGATTATAAAAAATGAGCGTTAAAGTGTCAAGTAAGACGCCAGGGTCATAAAAGTTTTTGGCCTGAGTAAAAAATGGCATTTCGAGACGTCTTGAGTGGGGAGTGCGGTAAGGTCTTTATTTACAGTAATTTATGTCGGTTGTTTTTCTGGAGCTGCCCGCGACGCATGCGTCATGGTGCAATAAACGGTCTTATGTTATCGTTAAAGTATTCAAAGCATATATTTCTTAGCTTGTCATTGGTGTTATTTAGCATCAAATCCCCCTTTTTTGATGATGGCATCGACAGCTGTATTGTGAAGCGTAGAAATAGTCTTAAAAATGCGACGTTTTTACGTGTCGATATAGACTTTTGATATGGGAGTCCTATTTACTTGATTATAAAAGAGTTACGTTGTACAATATCATATAAGAAGCTATCGTCAGGTGTATCTTGAAGCGTTCAAATTGATTTTGATTGACGTTTTATACTCATCTGAGTACATTTAACCTGAGCGTGAGTAACGTAACGTTTACGATTACAAAGGCTTCCAAGCCGACCTGACGGGTCAAGTTACCCCGGATGGTTTTTTTGCAAGCATCACTATTTGAGGCTGCCATTACAATGGCCAGAGGATTAGGGTAAAGGCAAGGACTTGTTTTTGCCGATAAAAAATAAATGGCGAGATTTTTGAAAAATATATCCATATCTTGCATTAGCAGTCTCCTGATTCTGGTAATGGGGCATCCGCTCTGGGCGGTTGACCGCAATGTTCCCAAGGGCCATCCCACGATCCAGGCGGCTATTGACGCCTGTCGTGATGGAGACCATGTTGTAGTTTCACCGGGCGTTTATCAGGGGGCCGGCAACTGTGATCTCGATTTTAACGGCAAGGCGATCGTGGTCCGTTCGGAGACCCCGGAGGATTTTGATAGTGTTGCCAGGACCATAATCGATTGTCAGGGTAGTGAGAGTGCCCCACATCGCGGTTTCATTTTCGACGACGGTGAAGGCAAAGATTCGATCGTGTCAGGTTTCACCATTATTAATGGCTATGCCACTCGGGGTGGGGCGATTTATTGTGAGAAAAGTGGGCCGCAGATCAAATGGTGTTTGCTTAAAGGGAATAAGGCTGAGAATGGCGGGGCGATAGCCTGCTATCAGGCGGAGAAGGCTCCGGCGATTTCAAATTGCAGAATCATCGAGAATAACGCCAAAAACACGGGTGGCGGGATCTATTGTACCGGCAGTAAGAAACTTATGATCATTAACTGTCTGATCAGTAAGAACAAAACAGAAGGTTACGGCGGCGGGGTTTATTGTATTGAGAATAAGGAATTACTGATTTCTAATTGTACGGTTGTGAAAAACAAGGCCGATTACGGTGCTGGAATTTATGGCCTTGGCGATTCACGGAATAAGGCCCTTGTCAGAAATTGTATCGTCTGGGGCAATGAATCCGGCGGAATTGGCCAGAAGTTCGCCTGGGGTGGTCTTAAAGTTGTGTTTAGTGTCGTTCAGGGCGGCTGGGACGGGGAAGGGAATATTGATGAGGATCCTAAGCTGGA
The DNA here is from genome assembly GCA_021736565.1 of Phycisphaerae bacterium. Taxonomy (GTDB): domain Bacteria; phylum Planctomycetota; class Phycisphaerae; order Sedimentisphaerales; family SM23-30; genus JAIPFO01. The sequence goes on from JAIPFO010000011.1 coordinate 18,162, forward strand.
TTCTGAGGCTCACCTTGATAGCGATTCGCCCTGTATTGATAAGGGTGACCCCAAGGGGGATTATGAAGAGCAAGTCGACATTGACGATGATGGCCGTGTGGGTCATGACCGCATTGATATCGGGTGTGATGAGCGATAGAGATCTTATTGTTTGATAATCAAGCAGATGTTATGGTTGGCCCCGCTTAAAAATATATCTTGCCCTTTAAGAACGCTTCGTAAGATGCGGGAAACAAATGCCAAAAAGAGAGATGTCGCTGGCGTGTTTGAGGGTTTATGATCCCTTTGGTTTTAGGGTAATTATCGTTATCTCCGGTGGGCAGAAGAACCGTACGTTTAGTCCGGAAGTCCCAACTCCTCTTGATGTGTAGCCTGTCATGTTTTCGTGTCGCCATGTTCCCTTGATCATTTTGCGTGGAACTGTTGTGCAGGTTACCGGCGCAAATCCTCCAGGCAGGCATACCTGTCCGCCGTGTGTGTGGCCAGTCAGGCAAAGGTGATAGCCAGCTCGTGCAATATCCCGATAGGGCTCAGAGGAATGGGATAGCATGATTTTGAACGCCTCGTCAGGAATGCCCTTATCTGCCAGGGGGAGGTCATCGGCCTTATGGTAGTGACAATCGTCCAGCCCGGTGAGATAAATACGATCGGTTCCATTTTCAAGCCAGCCATGTTCATTGATCAACATCTGGGCCCCTTGTTCCTGCATGTGTTGCGCGACGCCATATCGGTCGTGATTACCAAGAATGCCATAAACGGGTGATTTTCGGAGCAGTTCAGAGGTGATCTCTCCCATAACAGGCCAGGCACACTTTCCCTTTGCCCCATGGCCAAAGCTATAATCACCTCCAAGGATGCAGATGTCGTAATCTAAATGAGCAACGGTTTTTAAAAGTTTTTCGGTGAGTCGCTCATTTCCGTTGATGTGCAGGTCGGTTATTAGCAGGATTCGGGTATTATTAAACGTCGCTGGCAGATTCTCGAAACAAAGCTCAATTTCTTCGGTTTTGATATTTAAAGCATTGGTCCTTCCGATGGTATCCAGAAAAGTAAACCGCAGGGCAAGGTCGAGTAGATTCATCGCCCTGGGCATATTTTCAAGGTGGTACGTCCGTCGCCAGCCACGGCTCACGGGATGAATGTGATGTTCCTGCTCGATAAGTTGTCGTTTTTTGCTGATCGGTTTCATTTTTTAAGACTCGGTAGGTTCTGTTATAGTCGGTACTTATCCAGCAGGACTGTATAAATTGATGGATTTTCGCAAGGGGGGTATTAAAAAAAAAGACGTCGGCATCAAGAAATATTTTTGAATCTCGTTTATTTTCTCTTAAACGGCGATTTTTAAGCCGAAAAATGACTTTTGATGTGGGAGTCAACCATTCAAAAAACCGTGTATTTATTTTTGACTTTTCTACATCGCCGGGCCTAATATCGTCATAGATAAAACTTTAAAGGAATCGATAGTATGACCGCTAAAAGTTTAAAAATTGCCAGACCTGTTAAACTGTACACGCTAAGGTACTCGGCGGTATTTTTTGCGCAGATCAATATTTGTGTAAGTTATGCCTGGGCCGATCGTATTGGCAGTGGCTGAGAGCGGTGATACAAAGAAGTTAACGTAAAGCCGCTGTCAGTTGAACTGTCAGCGGTTTTTTTTAATACTTAAATGTTTACTTGTATGAGTGCTATACGAGCAACCCGGTTATGGGTTGTTACGATGGCCTGGAGGTGACCGATGAGACGATTAAAACGTCATAACAAAGTTCAGCAACAGGAATTACTCAAAGCCGTACATGAGGCGTATGAAACTATTGTGGAGTTGCATACCAAAAAGCACAAAGGCCATCGGCGTCAGCTACCGACAGGACAGATGGCCAATTTACGTCATTAGCGTTAGAGTGGATTCTCTAAATGACCATCGAATGCTGGTGTTTTAATAGTGGCTCCCAAGCTCTAAATATTATGAGGCTCATTTTGAGCCTCTTAAAGGGCAGTTTTAATGATGAGTACTTTCGTACTTTTTAACTTGCGACAGATCCAAGGAATTCAATCACAGGGCTGTAAGAATGCATTTCGTATTATTGTTACTATTTTCGGGATTGCATTCGAAAGCGTCCTTTATTCATAGTGCAGGATAAATCCCTGCTAAACAAGGATATATCGTAGAAAAAGTGCGAAAGTCAACAAGATGATCAATTGCTTTTTTCTTTTCAGGCAGAGCCAGTTCAGGTGAACTTTCAGGACTGGCTCTGCCAGAGGAGTACCAGTGAACGCTGGTCCCCAAATCGTTTTTTGATTATCGTTTGTTGACCTGGAGAATCAGCTATTGTGATGAGGAAGGTTTGCCTTGGTGAATACTGTGGATGGTGCTTCTGTGATGTCCCGGCGGGTCAGTCGGTTGTAAATGGTTTTGATATAAAGGGTTGTGGTGTGGGCTTTGGTCGGATATTGGGGCGGGGTGGTTTAGATTTTTCTTGCTTTTTGCATTTGTCGCGTTTAGTATTTGAGATTATTAATAATGACATTACAGACGCCCGCGTCCTAAGCCTTTGTGACGCCCGTTTTCCGCATCTTAAAGGGCGATTTGGAATCCATAAAACCACTTTTGATGTAAGAATCGATTACAGGAGTTTAATGATATGGCATGGTATGAGAATTTTTTTGACGAGTGGTATTTAAAGTACTGGATTCAGCCATTGACCCAGGAGCGTGCCCAGCGGGAGGTTGATGCGATTGAGAGGTATCTGGGATTGAAGGCTGATAGTCGGGTATTGGATCTGTGCTGCGGCCAGGGACGGCATAGTCTGGAGCTTGCCCGGCGGGGGTATAAAAATGTTGTTGGGTTGGATTTGAGTGAGACATTATTACAGGCGTCCCAGGAGAAGGCCCGCCAGGAGGGATTGGCTATTTCGTTTGTCCAGAGCGATATGCGAGCGATCTCCTATGACAATGAATTCGATGGGATCTATAATTTTTACACGGCATTTGGCTATTTTGAGAAGGATGAAGATAATCAGATGGTTCTGGATGTTGTGGGGAAGGCCTTAAAGCCCGGCGGACGGTTCCTGCTGGATTATCCCTCCCTGGAAGGGCGGATGGGGACCTGGAAAACGCAGGAATATTTTGAATATGATGACGGGACGATCATGCTGCATGAGATGATCCATGAAGTTTTCGAGCAGAAAATTGTGAATAAGGTTTTGTATATTACCAAGGACAATGTTCGCCATCGGACCGGCTTTACCCTTCGGCATTATTATGGCCGGGAACTCACCCGATGTTTCGAAAAGGCCGGGATGAAGGTTGTGGGGGCCTTTGGTACTCTCAAAGGGGACCCGCTTACGAATAAGGATACTCGTGTTCTGGTTGTGGGCGAAAAAATGTAGTTCGCTTGCAATCGGAACGAAATCGTGTCTGTGGCACTTGCCTGAATACATAGTGATCGAAACGTTACAAACAGTCTGTTTTGAGTACTATAGATTTTCTGATCGATATTCAATTGGAGTATAAATAATGAAAAAGCTTATATTTATTTTGATGGTTATGATCTTTGCCGTCAGTGGTTGTATTGCCCAAACACGTGACCTGGAGCTTGGGGCAGGATTTAAGGATCCGGGCAAGGCCGCCCGCCCGAGAGCTTACTGGAACTGGTTGAATGGCGATGTGTCATTTGCCGGTTTGACACGTGACCTGGAAGAGGCCAAAGCCAAGGGGCTCGGGGGCCTGGAAATGTGGGATACCGAGGCGATGAGAAACCCCGGCGGTTTTGTTCCTGCCGGCCCGCCCTTTATGGGGCCGGAGTCGGTGGCCGCGATGCATCATGCCATGAAAGATGCGACGCGTCTGGACCTGGACCTGGGGCTGATCACCTCCAGCGGGTGGAATGCCGGCGGTCCGTGGGTGG